>NZ_JBEZKL010000193.1:0-10100 GCF_040704695.1 Streptomyces sp. NPDC048411 | reverse complement strand
AGCAGGTCAACGCCGAGTTCTTCACCCTCGGCACCCCACCCCTCGGCTCCCCCGGCGGAGCCCGCAAAACAGGCCGCGTCGGCCACGACCACCCCGGGGTGGCGGCGTGAGCGGCCACGCGGCCACGGACGCCGCCGCCGAGGTGTCCGTCGACCTGCTCATCGTGGGCGCCGGTCCGACCGGGCTGTACGGCGCGTACTACGCCGGTTTCCGCGGCATGAACGTGGCGGTCGCCGACGCGCTGCCCGAGGTGGGCGGACAGATCGCCGCGCTCTATCCCGAGAAGCTCATCTACGACGTGGCCGGCTTCCCCGCCGTCCGCGGCCAGGAGCTGGTGGACCGACTGGCCGAACAGGCCGCCCAGTGGAACCCCACCTATCTGCTCGGACACGGGGTCACCGAGCTGGACGACACCGCCGAGGGCATCGTCGCCACCACCGACACCGGTACGCGGATCACCGCGGGTGCGGTACTCGTGTGCGGCGGGATCGGCAACTTCATCCCCCGCGAACTCCCGGTGGGCTCCGAGTACCTGGACCGGGGGCTGCGGTACTTCGTACCGCGTCTGGACGAACTCGGTGGACAGGACGTCGTGGTGGTCGGCGGCGGTGACTCCGCCCTCGACTGGGCACTGTCCCTGGAACCCATCGCCTCGTCGGTGACGCTGGTGCACCGGCGTGCCCGGTTCCGGGCCCATGAGCGTACTGTCGAGCAGGTTCACGCCTCCTCGGTGCGGGTCCTCACTCCCTACGAGGTCGAGAAGATCCACGGCGACGGCGCGGTGTCGGAGGTCGTGGTCGCCACCTCCGACGGCGACCGGATCACTCTGCCCGCCCAGACCGTGGTGGCCGCGCTCGGCTTCATCGCCGACCTCGGCCCGATCGAGCGGTGGGGACTGGAACTGCGCCGTCGGCGCATCCTCGTCGACCGCACCATGCGGTCGAGCCGGGAGCGGGTGTACGCGGCCGGTGACATCGCCGACCACGACGGCAAGGTCACCCTCATCTCGATCGGTTTCGGCGAGGCGGCTCTCGCCGTCAACCATGTCGCCGCCCTGCTGGACCCGGCCCGTTCGATCACGCCCGGGCACTCCTCCGACGCGTGAGTCCGCGCACCGGACCACCGCCCGGGCACGCCGCGGCGCAGGGGCTCTCGCGCCCCCGCCCGCGCCGTTAGACTCCCCCTTACGACTACTCTATTCAATACGGCGTTTCATTTAGTGTCTTATGGCAAGCCAAGTGCGATTGGGAGCGATACGTTCATGCCCACAAAGGCGCAGGGCAGCACCGGCGAACAGGACGGCCCGGACAGGACCGCCCCGACGATCCAGACGGTGCAGCGTGCGGCCCTGATCCTCGGATCGTTCACGGTCGGCAAGCCGCACATGAGCCTCAACGAGATCACCGCGCGTCTCGGGGCGAGCAAGGCGACCGCGCACCGCTACACGAAGGCGCTGCGGGCGGCGAATCTACTCCGGTACGACGAGCGCACCTCGCTGTACTCCCTCGGTCCCCAGGTGCTCACGCTCGCCTCGGCGGCGCGGGCCGGTCTGCCGATCGTGGCCGCCGCCGAGCCGTACATGAAGGATCTGGTCCGGCGTATCGACGAGACGATCGTGCTGTCGGTCTGGGACGGCGAGTCGGCGACCGTGGTGCGCTCGGTGGACAACACCGACCACATGGTGCGCATCAGTGTCCGGGTCGGTTCGCGCCTGAACCTCACGTCCTCGGCACAGGGGCGCGTCTTCCTCGCGTTGCTGCCCCCGGAGCAGGTGCCGACCCTGCCGCGTTCCGTCCGCAACTCGGCCGAACTCACCGAGGAGCTGGAGGCCATCCAGCAGCACGGGTTGTCGGTCAACTCCCCCACGGTCAACGGAGTCCGCACCGTCGCGGCGCCGATCTTCGAGGGGGACAAGATCAGCGGGACGCTCGCGATCGTCGGCACCACGGCGACCGTGCCCGACGATGTCACGTCGCCGATGGCCCAGGCACTGCTGGAGACCGCCCGCGCGTTGTCGCAGCGGCTGGGCACCCCTGACAGCGGCTGACCGTCCTACGACGGCTGAAGGCCCACCGCGGTCCGCGGTGGGCCGTCCGGCGCTCAGGGCAGCAGGTCGGCTCGCGGCGGGACGAAGAAGTCGATGTTCACGCAAGGGGCCTCGGTCGGCTCCACGTAGTGCTCGCTGCCTCGGGGAACGAGCAGGAACGAGCCGGCCCGCATGTCGTGCGCGACACCGTCCACGTAGTAGTTCGCGCGCCCCTCGGCGATATGGACCAGTTGGTCGAAGTCCTCGTGCCGGTGCGGGTTGAGTTCCATACCGACCTGCAGCTCGTGGTGGCAGATCATCACTTCGTCCGTCGCGTAGACGCGGCGACGTACCCCGGGCCGCACCTGGGTCGCCGGCAGCTCGTCCCAGTTGACGACGGTGTTGACCAGCGCTGCGTTGCGTGTGCTCATCGAGCGTCCTCTCCGGCGGTCGCCCGTAGGCCGGCCGCCAGCATCTGCAGGTCCGAACCGACCACGAGGTAGCCGGCGTCATCGAGGCCCAGGTCCGCCGCGGCGGCCCGGGTCGGCGCCCAGCCTCCGAACGCCACCCCCGCGGAACGGGCGGCGTCGTTCACCCGGTTCACCGCGGCGCGCAGCACTGTCGGGTCCGTCGGCAGACCCAGGTCGACCGCGAGGTCGGTGCTGCCGACGAAACACACGTCGAGAGCGGCGACCAGCTCCGGCAGAGGGTCGGTCCGCGCGGTCTCGATCTGGCCCACGAGCACCGGCGGGTCGTCCTGCTCGGCGCGGAGAAACCCGCCCAGCGGGGCCGCGCCGAACCGGGCGGCCCGATTGGCAAGGCTCACGGAGCGGCGGCCGGCCGGAGCGAACCGAGTGGCCGCCACGAGTGCCTGCGCCTGGGTGACGCGGGTGAGCATGGACAACTGGATCCCGGCCGCCCCGGCCTCCAGGAGCCGGTTGACGGCGGCGGCGTCCACCTCGGGCACCCGGACCAGGGCCGCCAGTCCGCAGGCGTCCGCGTGGCGCACCAGGTCGACGGCGTTCCGCTCGCTGAGGGTGGAGTGTTCGAGGTCGACGACGATGAACGCGAACCCGGCCGTCGCGGCCAGTTCCACCACGTCGGGCGACGCCAGCTTGACGAAGGTGCCGACGGCGGGTTTCCCCGCCGTGAGGGCCGCCCGCAGTCGGCGCCGCAGCGGATGGGCGGAACCGGTGGTCATGAGAACCTCCCCTGGGCGTGCCGGTCGGTCAGGCCGACCGCAGTCCTCGCCACGGCACGATGTCGACCTCGGCGCCACCGTGCAGCACCACGGTCGGCTCCAGGCGCGGCGCGAGAATCGTGTTGCCCGCGGCGTCGGGCAGAGTGACTTCGTCGGTCTCGGTGACGACGGTGACATCGGCCCGCCCGCCGACCTCCAGGCGCCCGTAGCCCTCGGTGTCGAGCCCGAGCAGTCGCGCGGGCTCGACGGTGGCCCGCCGGACGCACTCCTCCAGCGGCGCGCCGAGCGCGACCAGCTTGGAGATGCTGGTGAGCAGGTCGAACACCGGGCCGCGCCAGTTGCGCGCACTGGTGTCGGAGCTGAGCACATCGGGCAGGAACCCATCGGCGATCGCCCGGCGCGCCACCTCGAAGCTGAGGTTGCTCCTGCCGTGGGCGGAGTCAAACAGCACGCCGCGCTCACGGGCCGCGGTGACGGCGGGCTGCACGTGGTCACCGTCGAGGATTCCGTGCGGCTTGCCGGTGTAGCAGTGCGCCACGATGTCGCCGGGGCGCAGGTGGTCCAGGACGACGGGCAGCGGCTCCGCGGTCTCGCCGATGTGCAGCATCAGCGGCAGACCGGCTTGTTCGGCCAGCGCCACGGACTTCTTCAGCAGCGACTCCCAGTTCTCGCCGACGACGTCCTCGGAGAGACGGATCTTGAAGCCGCGCACGATGTCGGGGTGGGCCTCGGCGGTCGCGAGCGCGTCCTCGGGGACCAGGGTGTCGGGGTTCAGCAGCTCACCGAATCTGAAGTCGATCAGGCCGAGCACGGAGACGTTGAGGAAGTTGACGATGCGTAGCGGGTTGGGCTCGACCACCAGCTTACGAAAGGCCGCGAAGGTCGAGGCGCCGGCCGTGCCGGCATCCGCCGCCGCGACCACGCCGCGGCGCAGATGGGCTTCCTCGGCGGGGGCGCCGACGGCGGAGACGTGCTGGAAGATGTGGGTGTGGCCCTCGACGAGGCCCGGCAGCACGGTGGAGCCGGTGACGTCGATGGTGCGGGCCGCGTCGGCCGCCAGGCCCTCGCCGATCGCGGCGATACGGTCACCGGTGACCGCCACGTCGAGCCGGGCGTTCGTGGCCGATGCCGGGTCTATGACGGTGCCGCCGGTCAGAACGAGGTCGTAGGACGGCGCAGAGGAGTGGGACATCGGTGTCTGCTCCAGAGTGAGGGGCGGTCAGCCGACCTGTTCGGTCGGCCGGTGGTCGCGCGGTGAGGCGTCCGAGGGACGCACGACGCGGGTGAGGAGGGGCAGCACGCCGTCCACCTCGACTCGTACCTCGTCGCCGTCGGCGAGGAAGCACGCGCGGTCCTGGCCGGTGCCGGCCGGGGTTCCGGTGAGGACGACATCGCCGGGTTCGAGCGCGGCGAACCACGACAGCCTGCTGAGCAGATCGGGGATCGGGAAGATCATCCCGGCGCTCGTGTCGTCCTGCAGGAGCTCGCCGTTGATCTGGGTCCGTATGCCGATGGCGTCGCGGTCCGCGAGATCGTCGGGAGTGCGCAGCGAGGGGCCGAGCGGTGTGAACCCCGGGTAGCTCTTGGCGAGGGCGGGGATGCCTGTGGTGCGCATGACATCACGGGCCGTCATGTCGTTGGCGGCGGTGATTCCGGCGACCGCGGGCCATACCTCCGACTCGCTCGCCTGGTACAGCCGGCGCCCCACGACAACCGCGATCTCCCCCTCGTAGTCGGGTTCGGTCGCGGCCCGCGGGATCACCACCTGAGCGCCGGGTGCCGACACTCCTGACGAGGCGGCCAGGTACAGGATCGGCTGCTCGGGCAGTCCCCGGCCGGTCCGGGCCGCCTTGGACACGTAGTTGAGTCCGACGCCCCACACCGCGCGGGTGCGGCCCAACAGTGCCGTGAGGGTGACCTCTTCGAGCGGGATGCGCCGACGCACCGGGCAGGAGGCCAGACAGCGCAGCGAGCCCTCCTGTTGAAGGACCGCTCTGACGTGCGGAAATGCAGTGTCCAGCAGGGCGGCAGCCCCGTCCTCGATCCGGCCCAGGCCGGCCTGTGTCGTCACTACCTGCATGACAGGCATCTTTCAATGCAAGATGGCATCATGTCAAGCAATACGCAAGTGCGGACTGAAGGCATGCGAGGACTCCTGTCCGGACAGCGTTGGACGAGGTGTCGGAGGTGCGCCGACCTGGACGGACACCGGTGCCGGGCTCACCGGGTTCACGGCGACTTGGTGAGGAGCATTGACAACCCTCGACGGGCGCCATAGCGTTCCGGCCCACTTGGTCGATGGGCAACAAATCGGCCAGGGGGAGCGTTTTCGGCGCTCCGCGGAGACCGTTGCATGCCGACCAGGCGTGCAACGAGCTGGCCGGCGACAGAAGTCACACAGCCAGCGGAGGTCTCTCCCATGAAGGTTGTACTCCATCAGACGCACGGCGGACCTGAGGTGCTCCAGGTCGCCGACGTCCCGGTGCCCGAACCGGGACCGGACGAGGTGCTCGTACGCGTCGCGGCCTGCGGCCTCAACCACCTCGATGTCCTGCAGCGACGCGGGCCCGGGCTGATCCCCGGCTTCAAACTGCCGCACGTGAGCGGCATGGACATCGCGGGCACCGTCGCGGCGGTCGGCCCGGCGGGCAACGGGCAGGCGGGCAAGGCGGCCACGCTCGCCGAGGGCACGCGCGTCGTGGTGAACCCGGCCGTGCCGTGCAACCGTTGCGAGAACTGCGCCGCCGGAAAGGACGGCGGATGCCCGAGCGCGGGTGTCATCGGCGCCACCCTGGCCGGCGGCTACGCCGAGTACGTTCTCGTCCCGGCGGCCAATGTGCACCACGTGCCGGACGAGGTCGATCTGGTCGACGCGGCCGTCGTGCCGACGATCTGGATGACGGCCTGGCACGCGCTCATCGAGATCGGCAAGGTCCGCCTCGGCGAGACGGTGCTGATCCACGCGGCGGGCAGCGGTGTCAGCACCGCTTTGATCCAGTTGGCCAAGGCCGGCGGTGCCCGCGTGGTCACCACGGTCAGCTCGGACGCGAAGACCGACTACGCACGCGGCCTGGGTGCCGACGTCGTGGTCAACTCGACGACCGGCGACGTCGTGGCGGCCGTGCGCGGGTTCACCGGCGGGCGGGGCGCCGACCTCGTACTCGATCATGTCGGCCCGGCCACGTGGAACACCGGCATCTACAGCCTCGCGCCGCGCGGGCGACTGGTGTTCCTCGGCAACACCACGGGCAACCGGGCCGAGTTCGACCTGGTCTACGCCTACCACTTCGGGCTGCGACTGCTCGGCTCGGACCCCTACGACCGCCGCGAGTTCGCCGCGATGCTCGACGCCTACTGGGCCTCGACGTTCCGTACCCCGGTCGACAGCGAGTTCCCGCTGACGGAGGCCGCGGCGGCACAGCAGCGGATGGAGTCGCGGCGGGCCACCGGCAAGATCGTGCTGCGCCCATGAACACGACGAGCGCCACCCCGGCCGGACCGGCTCCGGTATGGGACGTGATCAATGGTTTCACGTCCTACTGGGCGCTCTCGGCCGCGCTCGACCTCGGTCTGTTCGACGCCCTGGCGGAGCACGCCGATTCCGGGAAGGGCCTGGACGCCAAGCAATTGGCGGCCTCGATCGGTGCGGCCGAGGACGCCCCGGTGACCGTTCTGGCCGAGACGCTCGTCGCACTCGACCTGCTCGCCGCGGTCGGGAGTCGCTTCCGGCTCACGCCCGTGGCCGAGCACTACCTGGTGTCGTCCGCGCCTGCCTCCATGGCCGCACTCGTACGGTACTCCCCCGGGCCGCCGGGAGCCTGGCCGGGCCTGGCCGAAACCATCCGCACCGGCGCACCCGAGCCCGCCGTGACAGCCGACCTGACCGCGCTGTACCCGGCGATCGTGCGCGCCACCGGCCCGACCCAGGCCCGCGTGGCGAGCGCTGTCGCCGCCGAGCTGGAGCGCCGCGGGTGGTGGCCGAGGCAGCCGACGGTCGTGGACCTCGGCTGCGGCTCGGGGGCGTGGCTGACTGCACTGCTGCGCACCCGGCCCAGCGGCACGGTGATCGCGGTCGACCGGCCGAACGTGCTGCCGATCGCCGAGCAGGCGGCCAGGGAGGTCGGCCTGCGCGAGCGTGTGATCACCGTCGCCGGCGACTATCTGGAGGCCGATCTCCCGGTCGCCGCCGCCGATGTCGTCGTCCTGGCACATGTGCTGCGCGCCGAACCGCTTGAGCGTGCCCGGCGGTTGCTCGCCCGCGCGGTCGAACTGGCCGGTGCGGACGGGGTGGTCGTGGTCGTCGACTACACGCGTCCCGATCCGGCCCACACCCGACACGACGACAGCGGTGGCGAGGACCAGGGTGACGACGGTGACGGCGAGGACCGCGGCGCCGTCTGTGCCACCGCGCGCCACGAACTGCTCCTGTCCCTGACGATGCTGGCCTCGACAGCGGGGCTCGGTGTCACGGTCGCGGACCTGCGCGCGTGGGCCGAAGCGGCCGACGCCGAGCTGGTCGACTCGTTCGAGCCGGTGCCGCGCCAGCACGTCCGCCTCATCCGCTCCCGCACCCCGGAGGCCACCTCGTGAATTCCCCGAACACCACGGCACCCGCCGACACTCTGATCGTCAACACCCACGTCGTGACCATGGACGACTCCCGCCGCGTGATCAGCGACGGAGCGGTAGCCATCCGGGGCGACCTGATCGTGGCCGTCGGCAAGACCGCCGACGTGACCGCCCAGTGGCACAGCGACACCGTCATCGCCGGTGAACGGTTCGTCGTCACCCCGGGGCTGATCAATACGCATGTGCACATCACCGGCGAACCGCTCACGCGCGGTTTCGTCCCGGACGACACCCCGTTCCTGGAGAACGTCTTCGAGTGGCTCACACCGATCCACACGTACTACACCGAGGAGGACGAGCACGTCTCCGCCCAGCTCGCGGCGCTGGAGATGCTCAAGAGCGGCACCACCGCGTTCCTGGAGGCCGGCACGATCCGGTTCATCGACCCGGTCGTCGAGGCCCTCAGCGAGATCGGCATTCGCGCCCGAGTCGGACCGTGGGCGTGGGATCTGGTCCCCACGCCGGAGGTGCTGCGCATGTCGACCGCACAGGCGATCACGCGCCTCGAAGACTCGATGGACCGGTACGCTTCAGTGGCCGACGGCCGTATCCAGGCATGGCCCATCATCATCGGCCACACCTGCTGCAGCGACGAGCTGTGGCGTGCGGCGAAGGCCCTGTCGATCGAGTACGGCACCGGGTTCAGCTTCCACATGTCGCCGGCGGCGATGGACCCCGAGGGGTTCCTCGCGTCGTACGGACAACGGCCGATGGTGCACCTCGACAAGCTCGGCGTGCTGGGCAACAACGTGATCCTGACCCACGCCGTCCACGTCGACGACGACGAGGTCGCGCTGCTCGCCCGCACCGGGACGAGCGTGTCGCACTGCCCGACCACGGCGCTGAAGGTGTCGTACGGCGTGACCCAGATCGGCAAGTTCCCCGAGATGGTGGAAGCCGGTGTCAATGTAGCGATCGGTACCGACGGCAACAACGCCTCGAACTACCACGACCTGATGCGCGCGACCTACCTCGTCGCCGGTCTGTTCAAGGACGCCCGGCGTGACGCCACGATCTTCCCGGCCGAGGACGCGTTCGCGATGGCCACCCGCAACGGCGCCCGCGGACTCCAGGCCGAGCACGAGATCGGCTCGATCGAGACGGGCAAGAAGGCCGACCTGGTGCTGCACGACACCAACCGGCCGGAGTGGCGGCCACTGCACAACGTCGCCAACCAGCTCGTGTGGTCGGCCGACGGGCGGGGTGTGCACACCGTGTTCGTCGACGGGCGGCGCGTCGTCGACAACTACCGCTGCACGACGATCGACGAGGACGACCTCCTGCGCCGCGCCCAGACCGCCGGTGAGGGCATCGTGGCCCGCTCCGGCCTGCCCGACCGGGCCAAGTGGCCCACCGTCTGACCGCACGGCCGCACGTCGCGGTCGCGCCGCGAAACGAACGACACGAAGGACACGAACGAATGAGGAGAGCGGAACCATGGCAGAACTGACCGAACCCCGCTGGACCCATGTCGCCATCCCGGTCAGCGACCTGGACCAATCGATCGAGTTCTACGAGCGCATCACCCCGTTGGTGCTGGTCACCAAGAACGACGACGACAACGGGCGCAGCGCCTGGCTGTCGAACAAGGGCCAGGTCGACTCGGCGTTCGTCCTTGTCCTCGCCGAGTTCTTTCCCGAGGTCGGGGCGCGCTTCGGCATCGAGCCGGGCAAGAAGGTGCCGACGCTGGCGCCGTTCGCGCACATCGGTATCGAGCTGCCCCACCGCGAGGACGTGGACGAGGTCGCGGCGAAAGCGCGCGAGACGGGCAACCTGCGGTGGGAGCCGGTGGACATGGCCGCCCACATCGGGTACATCTGCGCCGTGAACGACCCCGACGGCAACACCATCGAGTTCTCGCACAACCAGAAGGTGTTCTCGACCATCCAGGAGCTGTGGGGCTGAGCATCAGCAGTTCTGGGGCCGAGCCGGGAGCCGACCGCACGCTCCTCGGCCGACCCGCTGGTCATCGGCGGTGGCGTCGGCGATCGGGTCGGCCGAGAGCCCGCGGTGCCGGCGCCGCCATCATCCTGTTCCACACGATCGTGTGAAGGGCGACAAGCGCGTGCCGTACGTCATCACCGACGCCTGCGTCGACGTCATGGACAAGTCCTGCATGGAAGAGTGCCCAGCCGACTGCATCTACGAAGGCGACCGGATGCTCTACATCCAGCCCGACGAATGCGTCGAGTGCGGGCGCTGCGAACCCGTCTGCCCGCAGATCTCCATCTACCACCACGAAGA
>NZ_JBEZKL010000192.1:0-10120 GCF_040704695.1 Streptomyces sp. NPDC048411 | reverse complement strand
GACACGGGACTGATGATCGCGTCGGTGCACGGCGAAGATGTCGGTACCGTCCTGGTCGGCTGGGAGGTCGACCCCGCGCAGCACCCATGGTCCGCCGAGGCCGTACCGCCGGCCCACTCCTGTCAGGTTCAGACCGACCGGCACATGGGAGGCGGCGTCGCGGGGCTGGGCACGCACCCAGCCCCGCTCCTTCTCCCACCCCCCATGTGCCGGTCGGTTTCAGTGACCCGCGTGGTTCCCGCGCGACGATACGCGTGGTACACACATGCGGGTCACTTCTCCTGTCCGCCAGCAGGGAGTTGCCTCATGTCATCAACTACACCTCGACGACTCGCAACACGACGCCAGGTCCTGGCCGGCAGCGGTGCGACCGCTGTCTCGATCGCCTTCGCCGGGGCCTTCTCCGAACTCTTCGCGGGCACCGCGGCCGCCCGTGGCCACAGCGGCTACGGTCCGCTGGTCCCCGACCCCGACGGTCTGCTCGATCTGCCCCAAGGGTTCCGCTACCGGGTCCTGTCCCGGGAGGGCGACCGGCTCCGCTCCGGCGAGGGCCGGGTCCCCAGCAACCACGACGGCATGGCCGCGTTCACCGGCCACCGCGGCCGCGTCCATCTCGTCCGCAACCACGAGAACCGGGTCACCGCGAAGATCCCGGTACCGGTCGTCGACGGCCTCACCTACGACCCGATGGGCAAGGGCGGCTGCACGGCCCTGGAGCTCGACAGCCGGGGCGCGGTCCTCGGTGAACGGGTGGCCATCGCCGGCACGGCGGTGAACTGCGCGGGTGGCCGGACCCCGTGGAACACCTGGCTGACCTGCGAGGAGACCGAGGACCGGGCCGGCACCAACGGCTACACCAAGGACCACGGCTTCATCTTCGAAGTGGACGGCGCCGACCCGCACCGCACCGGAGCCGTGCCGCTCACCGCGATGGGCCGCTTCCAGCACGAGGCGATCGCGATCGATCCGGACAACGGGATCGTGTACGAGACGGAGGACGCGTTCGACAGGCCGTTCGGGCTCTTCTACCGCTTCCTTCCGGAGAAACCGCTCGGCGGCACCGGCTCACTGCGGGCCGGCGGCGAACTGCAGGCCATGCGGGTGCCCGGTGTCCCCGACCTCTCCGTCATCCAGGAGACCGGTGCGAGCTTCGACCGGATCGAGTGGGCCCCCGTACCGGATCCGCAGGCCGCCGGAACAGCGATCCGGTTCCAGGACTTCGGCCCGAAGGGCATCACGCACGCCCAGAAGCTGGAGGGCTGCTACTGGGGCGGCTCGTCGGTCTACTTCGTCTCCAGCTTCGCGCAGAGCGCGGCGGGCTCGGCGGCCGACCACTTCGGGCAGGTGTGGCGGTACGAGCCGAAGCGGCGCCGCCTCACGCTGGTGGTCGTCTTCGGTCCGGGTACGGACGTGCAGTTGCCCGGCGAGTCCCCCGACAACATCTGTCTGACGTCCGACGGCGGGCTGATGGTGTGCGAGGACGGTAACGGCGCGCAGCATGTATTCGGCGTGACGCGGCTCGGCGAGGTGTACGCGATGGCGCGCGGCCGGCAGAACATCGGGAGGGCGGAGAGTCCGGAGTGGGGCGAGTTCGCCGGGGTCACGTTCGCTCCGGACGGCGGGACGATGTTCGTGAACTGCTACAAGCCGGGGACGACGTTCGCGGTGACGGGCCCTTGGCATTGAGGTGTTGAGCGGTACGGGGGCGGCGCGGTCCGCCGCCCCCGTACGGGCGGGGCATCGGCCGCTACGAGGTGGTGAAAGCCCCGTCCGCGGTGCGCGGGTGCGGCCGCCGGGCCGGGGCGGCTCCGGGGACGGATTCGATCAGGAGGAGCGCCGCACCGGCCTCCTCCCGGGATGATCGGCTAGTTTCCATAAGTGACCAATTCTGTAAGAAAATTGACCGCAATGGCCACTTTGAGTGCCGTTCTAGGCACCGTTCTGACCGGCTGCGGTACTGATACCCCGTCAAAGAGCTCGGGTTCACACGCCACCCAGGCCCCCAAGCACACACAGTCCGCCGCCCCGCCGCCGTCACCGTCCGCGAAGCCCGCGCCCGTGGAGAACCGGCCACCCACGATGGCACCGAGCCGGCCCGGGCTGACACCGGTCTTCAAGCGCGCACGGAACACCACGGACAAGGTCGTGGCGCTCACCTTCGACGCCGACATGACAGCCGACGAGGGTCCGCGCGCAGCGGCGGGCGAGCACTTCGACAACCCGGAGCTGATCGCGCTGCTGCGCCGCCTGGAGGTGCCCGCAACCGTGTTCATGACGGGGCGGTGGGCGGACGAGTACCCGGCGCAGGCCCGGTCCATCGGCACCGACCCACTCTTCGAGATCGCCAACCACTCCTACAGCCACTACGCCTTCACCTCGCCCTGCTACGGACTTCCGGTCCTGGACAAGGCCGATATGCGCGCCGACGTCGAGCGGGCCTTCACGGCGATCCGGAAGACGGGCGCGCTCCATGTGGTGCCGTACTTCCGCTTCCCCGGGGGCTGCTACAACGATGCGGCGCTGCGCACGCTGGCGCCCGAGAACGTGACGGCGGTGCAGTGGGACGTGGTCAGCGGCGACGCGTTCGCGACGGACGCGGACGCGGTGGCCAAGCAGGTGCTGGCCGGGGTGAAGCCGGGGTCCCTGGTCGTCATGCACTGCACGCGCAGTGCCGCTCCCGTCACGGCCGAGGCCGTCAGCCAGGTGGTACCGGAACTGCGCAAGCACGGGTACCGCTTCGTGAAGGTCTCCGAGCTGATGGGGCATTGACCGGATGCCGCACACCCTCGGCCGACAGGACCTGGCTGGTGAATGTATCGACACCGAGATGCACGCCACCGCGGGCGACCCCGACCGCGCGGCCGCGGCCGGCATTCCGCTCGGTCGGCCGGGGATTGCCCCGGAGATCGCGTCCACGATTGCGCGGCTGCTGTCGGGCGAGGCGTCGTACGTGACCCGGGCGGCGCTGCGGGTCGCGGGCGGGCGGTAGCGGGGCGCGGCGGGTCAGGGTCTATCACCCGGCCCTCGCCAACCCGCGCCCGCACGCTCCCACCACCACGATCCCGCGCGCCGGCGCTGTGCAATTCATGGAGTCTTCGCTCGGCTGTCGCTCTTACGGACCGGTTCCTCCCCCACCCCGCGGCTAGCTTGCAGACGATCACCCCGACGTTCATCCTCCGCGGAGACATCCATGTGCAGCCCCCTCCACCAGCCCGACGGACCGCTTCTGCCCGGCGCGAGCCGTCGTACGTTCCTGCGGGCAACCGCGCTCACTGGTGCTGCCGCCGCAGCCACGGGGCTCTCGTCCGCCACGCCCGCCGCGGCTCTTCCCCAGCAGAACACCGGCGCCGTCACCGCCGGTTGGCGGCCCGACCCCGAGAGCCCCAGGTTCACGCTCGTCGTCATGCCGGACACCCAGTACCTCTTCGACGGGGCGAGCATCGACAAGGCGCCGGTCGAGGCGTCGTTGCGTTACGTACTCGATCACGGGCGCGACGAGAACATCGTCTTCCTGTCCCATCTGGGCGACCTCACGGAGAGCGGCCAGTCAGGCGAATTCGAGGCGATCGGCGAAGCATTCGGGCTGCTCGACCGGCGGCGGGTCGGCTACAGCGTCGTCGCGGGCAACCACGACATCAAGTCCTCCACCGACGATCAGCGCGGCCGCACCCCGTACCTGGACACCTTCGGTCCGCAGCGCATGCGCCGCCTGCCGACGTTCGGCGGGGCGACCCCGGACGGCTACAGCACGTACCACCTGTTCCGCGCCGCCGGGCGCGAGTGGCTGGTGCTGGCGCTCGACTGGCGGCCGTCGGCGGCCGGGCTCGCCTGGGCGAAGGACGTCATCGCCCAGCACCCGGAGACACCCGTCATCCTCACCACCCACGAGCTGGTGTACGCGGACACGGACGGCGACGAGGCCGAACTCTCCGGCCACGGAAAGCATCTGTGGGACGAGCTGATAGCCGGGCACGACCAGATCTTCCTCACCCTCAACGGCCACTACTGGCCCGCCGGACGCACCACCCGTAAGAACACCGCGGGCAACGACGTCCATCTGCACATCACCAACTACCAGAACCGCTACTACGGCGGCAGCGCCATGATCCGCCTCTACCGCTTCGACCTGGCCCGGAACACCATTGACGTGCAGACGATCTCCCCGTGGATCCTTGGCCGCGCGGGCGAGAGGCTCAACGACCTGGAGCGCGGCGAGATCGAACTGACGGGTCCGCAGGACTGTTTCGCCGTCCCCATCGACTTCAAGAAGCGCTTCGCGGGCTTCGCGCCCGTACCCGTGCGCGGCCCCCGCCCTGCGGAGCAGATGCTGATACCAGGCACTGTCGCCTACTGGCGCTTCGACTCCCCTTCGCACCAGGACGGTTCCGCCGCCGACGCCGGCCTGCGTGTCCCGGACATGTCCGGGCACCGCAACGACCTGGTGCGCGAAGCCGTCCCCGGCAGTGCGCCCGACGCGCTGCGCTGGTCCACCGCCCACCATCCCGACCAGCCAGGCCACGGCAGCCTCTACTTCGACGGCTCGAAGCCGCCGTTGCGGGGCGCGTATCTACGCACGGAGAACAACGCACCGCTCAACACCAAGACGTTCAGGTCCGGTTACACCATCGAGGCCTACCTCCGCCTCCCCGCCGACTGGAACGCCGGACGCAACGCCTGGGGCGCCGTACTCAGCCGCCGCGGCACGCTCGGGGCGGCCGGCAAGACCTCCGGCGACCCGGAGGAGCCCGTCGCCACCCTCTCCGTATCGGACGGCCCCGGGCTCCAGTGGGCGGCGGCGCCGCTGAACCAACCGGGGGCCGTCACCAACTGGAGCCATGAGCTGCTGCGTGAGCGGTGGTGGCATGTGGCGGTCGTCAACGACGGGAAGCACACGACGATGTACGTCGACGGCTGCATAGTCGCCCGCAACCCCGCCACCCACACCACCGGCCTCGCCACCCTGGGCCTGCCCTGGCTGCTCGGCGGCTACGAGTACGGAGGCATACTCGACCAGTTGATGCACGGCTGGCTCGGCGACATCAGGATCGTCGAACGCGCCCTGCCCGTACGGGACTTCATGATCGCCTGAGGGGCACTGCCCCCGGGGCCACCCCGCCCGGTTGGTACGGGCTGCTTGGCGGCGGCGCGCGCCTCCGGCGTGGGCAGGTCCGAGCGACGCGACTGCCCTGACGGGCCGGCCGCGCCGGCCCCGGGACGACGCGCCACCGCTCCTGGCCCGCTCGGTCAGCGGAGCGGTGATGGTGACGGGCACGCCCGACGTGCGCGCCGAGGCCGATTCCGGATACCGGGGCCTGGCCAAGGAGTTCCCGTCGCAGGTCAGCGCCCCGCCGAAGTAGCTGGCCGAGGACGCCCCCGACGGCGACAAGCGTGCCTGGCGCTAGACACGACGCCGACAGTCATCGGCCCGGATCGTGGTGGAGCACACCAACGCCGAATACAAGCAGTGGCACCCACTCCAGCGCTACACCGGACGCCGAGAGGACTACGCGCAGACCCACCTCGCCATCGCCGGCCTGGTCTTTGACCGCGCAGCCCGACGAGCGACCCGACGTCGCACGAGCACCGAGCTCGTGCCCGTCCGCACCACGGCCTGCTGATCACCCACCAGCCAAACCGCCAAGCCAACACGCCTCGCCCTCAATTTTCCCCAAGGTCGTTACTCACCCGCGCAGCGAAGTCAGCCTGCAGACGACCGCCGCCACCGCGCAGGCCGCCGCGCAGGCGCAGATCAGGGGCAGGACGGGGATGTGTACCGCTCCGGTCAGCGATCCCGTGACCAGTCCCGTGACCGCGTACTTCGCGGGCGATCCGGTGGTCACCAGGGACAGCAGGGCGGCGAGCGCGGTGGTCGCGACCGACCAACCGCGACGGTGCACCACCGGGCGGGTACACAGGGCGCCGACCGCCGCTCCCAGCAGCACGCAGCAGGCGGCGGTGAGCAGCCCGGCGAGCGCGGCGGGCAGCAGCGGCACGCGGACGGTGTGGTCGGCGTTGGCCGGATCGCTGATCAGCAGCACGATCGCGGTGGCCGCCGTGCCCAGCAGTCCGGCACAGCCCGCGGCGGTGAGCAGCGATGCCAGATGGACCCGCGGCTGCCCGGCCGCCGCGGCGGCGACGGTCCGGGCGGCGGGTGGTTCCTGGGTGGCGCAGAGCTGGACGAGCCAGGCGGTGACGGGCAGGAGCGCGGCGGCGGCGTAACCGAGCGAGTCGAGCACGGGCTGCCCCGACTGGACTCCGACGGCGAGGAAGACGGCGTACAGGAGAACGGGGGCGAGCCAGCGCTGGGAGCGGAGCAGCAGGGCGGCCTGGTAGCGGATCAGGGCGGTCATCGTGCCTGCCGGGTCTCTGACGGTTCGGTCCGGGGCGTCGGTTCGGGTGCCGCTGCCGCCGACAGGTGCGTGATGTGCCAGGGCGGGCGGGCCGTGAGCAGAGCGCGCAGGAGTGCGTCGGAGTGCACGGCCGCGACCATGAGCCGGACGGTTCCGTCGGTCCGGGGCTCCTGCACCGGTGCGCCGGGCAGCCCCGGGGGAAGGACGGCCCCGGACGCGCCCGTGACCTCGATGCGTACCCGCGGCCCGGCCGTCCCGTCCCCGGTCTCCGACGCCGTTACGGGGACAAGCCGGTGCCCCTCGACCCGGTGGGTGACGTCGACCGCCTCGGCCAGCCGGCGCGGATCGTGGTCGACGAAGACGACGGTTGCCCCGGCCGTGACCCGTTCCGCGACCGCGCGGTCCAGTTCGCCGCGGGCCACCGTGTCCAGGCCGGTCCATGCCTCGTCCAGGACCAGGAGCTCCGGTTCGGCGAGCAGCGCCTGGGCGACGGCGACCTTCTGGCTGGTGCCCTTGGAGAGTTCGGACAGGGGGGTACGGGCGTGGCCGGCGGCCCCGAAGCGCACCAGCCACTCCTGTGCCCGCCCGGTCGCCTCCGGGGTCCGCAGACCGTGGATCCGCCCCAGGTGGACGAGGTACCCGGCGGCAGTGAAGGGCAGCGCCGCCGGGAAGCGCTCGGGGACATAGGCCGTGCGCGGCCGTCGGCCGGTGATGCGGCCCTCGGTCGGGGCGTCGATCCCGGCGATCAGCCTCAACAGCGTCGACTTTCCGGTGCCGTTGGCGCCCTCGATCCGGACCAGGGTGTGCGCGGGCAGGTCGAGGTCGACCCCGCGCAGCACCCATGGTCCGCCGAGGCCGTACCGCCGGCCCACTCCTGTCAGGTTCAGACCGACCGGCACATGGGAGGCGGCGTCGCGGGGCTGGGCACGCACATCTGCGGCGTTGTCGTCAGTCACCATGGCTCCGCAATGTCTCAATCCTCCGCCTTGCAGCTGCACGCACCCAGCCCCGCTCCTTCTCCCACCCCCCATGTGCCGGTCGGTCTCAGTTGGCCGATGCCTTCTCGGGCTTGAGCTCGCTGGGCCGGACGATCACGAACCCCTCGCCCTGCAGCATCAGTTGGACCGCCTCGCCGGAGCCGCCGCGGATCATCGAGCCGATGCTCTGCGAGCGGTGCAGCGAGGTGCTGAGCTGGGCGCTCCAGCCGACGACCGCGTCCGTGTCGACGTACACCGGCTGCTGGCCCGTGACGGGGATCACGATCGGGTGGCCCTCGCAGATCAGGCCGAGCTTGCCGTAACCGCTGAAAACGCTGTTGAAGAGCCCGCCACCAGCTATCCCGGCGCCCTTCACGGTCTTGATCTCGTACGCGAGGGTGGGGTCGAAGCAGAGGACGTTGCGGCCGTTGACGGTGAGGACGTCGCCCTGCTCCATGTCCACGATGAAGCAGTTGGCGGCCTCGTGCGCGAACCACGCCTCGCCCTGCCCGCGGACCGCCATCAGCGGCAGCCCCTCGCCGGTGACGGCGCGCTTCAGCATGCCGCCGAGACCCTGGCCCTTGCGCTCGAACTGGAGATTGCCGCGGAAGGCGACCATCGAACCCTGGCGGGCGTGCATCTCGCCGTTGACGGCGTACTTGATGGATTTGGCGTTCTGCAGGGTCATTCCAGGGGCGGTTGCCGGCTGGACCATGTTCTCGCTGGAAAAGAGATCGCTCTTCATGCGGTGCATCCTCACCCGGACCGTTTCATTCCGCCAAGGAGCCGGGCCGGGCGGCTGGCAGACTGGGACGAGTGAGCAGCAACGGCATTTCCGCACCCCAGTCCCCGTCCGGCGCCCCGGCGCCTTCGGACTCCCCGTTCCACTCCGAGCCGACCAGCCGCGACGAGGCCCCGCAGTACGTGCTTCCGCTGGTCGTGCACATCGAGAAGACCGACCCCCCGGCCCGCACCGACGCGCTGCGCACCGCCGCCCGCGCCGTCCTCGTGATGCTCTCGGACGAACGGTCGGCCGGCGAGGGCGAGTGGGCGCAGGTGATACGCGACTGGCAGGACGCCCGGATCCGCAAGGTGGTGCGGCGGGCGCGCGGCGCTGAATGGCGTAAGGCGTCCGCGCTGCCCGGCATCACGGTCACCGGCGAGAGCGCCGAAGTGCGGGTGTTCCCACCGGTTCCGCTGGACGGCTGGCCGAAGGAACTGGCGAAGCTCCAGGTGTCGGGGACGGACCTGGACGACCCCGAGCCGCCCGCCGCACCCGACCCGTCCGGCCCCGTGCTCTGGCTGAACCCGGAGCTCGACATGTCCGCGGGCAAGGAGATGGCACAGGCCGGGCACGGCGCGCAGCTCGCCTGGTGGGAGCTGTCAGACACGGAACGCAAGGCGTGGCGGGAGGCGGGCTTCCCGCTTTCCGTCGCCACCCCGGACGCCACCCGCTGGGCGGAACTCACCGTGAGCGGACTGCCGGTGGTGCGTGACGCCGGGTTCACGGAGATCGCCCCGGGATCCTGCACGGTGGTCGCCGACCATCCGGCACTGCGCCGCTGAACACAGTCCTTCACCTCGCGTCCGTCCACGATGCCGATGCCCTGAGCGGTACCGCCCCGGTCCACGCGCCGGTCCCTCTGTGGCCGGAACCTCAAATCATGCTCTGAACGTCCCCCTCTTCGGATTGGCCGCTGCCCGTCGGGGCCATTACCCCTGCACGCAGTGCAGGAGGGGGACACCATGGAGCTGGGAATCGGCATTGGCTGGCGACCGGAGATCGCGGACGCGGTGGAGGCACTGCCGGGGATCGACTGGGTGGAAGCGGTCGCGGAGAACCTCTGCGCCGACCACCTGCCCGACTCCCTGGTACGGCTCCGCGCCCGCGGCGTGACCGTCGTCCCGCATGGCGTCTCGCTGGGCCTCGGCGGGGCCGACCGTCCCGACCCCGGCCGGCTCGCGGGCCTTGCCGCGCGGGCCACGCTGCTGGGCACACCGCTGGTCACGGAGCACATCGCCTTCGTACGGGCCGGGGGGACACGCACCGCGTCGCCGGGGCTCGAAGCGGGCCACCTGCTGCCCGTGCCGCGGACCTGGGACGCGCTGGACGTCCTGTGCGAGAACGTCCGGATCGCGCAGGACTCGCTGCCGGTGCCGCTGGCGCTGGAGAACATCGCGGCGCTGATCGCCTGGCCGGGCGAGGAGCTGACCGAGGGCCAGTTCCTGGCCGAGCTGGTGGCACGCACCGGGGTTCGACTGCTGATCGACGTGGCCAACCTGCACACCAACCACGTCAATCGCGGCGAGGATCCCGCGAGGGCGCTCGACGAGCTGCCGGTGGAGGCGATCGCGTACGTGCATGTGGCCGGCGGCATCGAGAAGGACGACGTCTGGCACGACACGCACGCCCACCCCGTGACCCGGCCCGTCCTCGATGTGCTCACCGAGCTCCGCTCGCGGGTCGTCCCGCCGGGCGTACTCCTGGAGCGCGACGACGACTTCCCGCCCGCGCAGGAGCTGGCGGGCGAACTGACGGCGATCCGCGCCACGCTGGACGCGGCAGGGAAGAAGGGGCCCGGACGGGGACAGGGCGCCGGGACGTCCGGGGACGGCGTCGCCCGCATCGAACCCGCTAGGGCGTGTTTCGAAAGTCCCGCCTGCCAGACGACGCCTGGCCCGCACACTCGCTGCGTTATCGGGCTCGCCCCGATACACCCAGTATCGGGGCGACCCTCCGCCTTGCGATCGCACGCACCAGACGCCGCCAGGCCCGCCCTACGGGCGGACGAC
>NZ_JBEZKL010000191.1:0-10194 GCF_040704695.1 Streptomyces sp. NPDC048411 | reverse complement strand
TTTTGGTGTTGTGTGTTTTTTTTTGTTTTTTTTTCTCCTGTGTTTTGGGGTGGCGGCGGGCCCCCCGTCCCGTGCCGGGCCGCCCCCCCCGCGCCGATGAATGTAAACCAGCCGGGTCCGTATCTCGGTACACGCCGGCCGGTGTGCCGGGGTCAGTGGATGATGCCCGTGCGCAGGGCCACGGCGACCATTCCGGCGCGGTCACCGGTGCCGAGCTTGCGGGCGATGCGGGCGAGGTGGCTCTTGACCGTCAGGGCGGAGAGCCCCATGGAGACGCCGATGGCCTTGTTGGACTGGCCTTCGGCGACCAGCCGGAGTACCTCCACCTCGCGGCCGGACAGTTCGCGGTAGCCGCCCGGGTGGCTCGGGGTGCCGGGGGGCCGGCGGTGCATACGGGCGGCATTGGCGCCGATGGGGGCGACGCCGGGTCGGGTGGGGTGGCCGATATTGGTGCGCGTGCCGGTGACGACATAGCCCTTCACGCCACCCGCGAGGGCGTTGCGTACGGCGCCGATGTCATCGGCGGCGGAGAGGGCGAGGCCGTTCGGCCAGCCGGCGGCTCGGGTTTCGGACAACAGGGTCAGCCCGGAACCGTCGGGCAGATGGACGTCGGCAACACAGATGTCGCGCGGGTTGCCGACGCGGGGACGGGCCTCCGCGATGGACGACGCCTCGATGACGTCACGTACTCCGAGGGCCCACAGGTGGCGGGTGACGGTGGAACGGACGCGGGGGTCGGCCACGACGACCATGGCCGTCGGCTTGTTCGGGCGGTAGGCGACCAGGCTTGCGGGCTGCTCTAGGAGAACGGACACCAGGCCTCCTGGGGAGTGGCGGGACGGGCCGGCTCGGGGATGAAGCCGGGGCGAACCGTGCTTGAAGGGTCATTGACCTCTTCGGCAGCAGACCCGTCCTCCTTTAGAGGAAGATCACGATTTCATGCGTAACAATTCGGACAAATCGGACGGGTGATCGATTGTACGACAAGAATGCCGGTGGCTGTGCGAAGCCTGTGACACACCGTCGCGGACAGAGCCCGGCCGCCGGGACGCGCGGCACGGTCCGGTGCCGCGCACTGCGGCGGCCGGGAGGAGTGTGCGGGATCCGGCGTACGGCGCCGGCGGCGGGACGCTGCAGGCAGGACCGGGTGTCCGGGGGTACGGCGGCGCGACCGGGCGTGCGGGACCGGGGGTGTGGATATGGCGGTGCGACGGGGTGTACGGGATCCGGCTGCCGGAGTGACGGGCCGCGCGGGCGTGAGGGCCCGGGGGTACGGAACCGGCATACCGGGCCCTCTGCAGGAGCCGCCGCGCGGTACCTGGGTCCCGGATCCGGTTTCGGACCGGCTGCAAGGAATGGGCACAACGGGATCGGTGGGATGCGGAACCGGCGTAGGCGGCATCCGCCTCCGCGTCCGGCCTGCACACCCACATGGCGCATCCGGCCTACGCACCCACATGGCGCATCCGGCCTACGCACCCGGCCCTGGGGCCCGCCCCTGGGAATCCGCCCGCGTAGCCCCGCTACGGTGCCTGCGGGCCGCGCCGCTGGGGCAGTGTCACCACCGCCGCGTCGGAGGGTCCCGAAGGCGGCAGACCGGCGATCTGGCACAGCAGATCCCCCCACGCCGCCAGATGCGCCGCCGTGTCCGGCACCCCGCCACGCCCCTCGCGCGGCGTCCAGGACGCACGGATCTCGATCTGGGTCGCCGGGCGCCGCTCGGCCAGCGTCCCGAAGTAGTGGGAACCGGCGCGGGTGACCGTGCCGCCCGCCTCCCCGTACGACAGGCCCCGCGCCTCCAGCGCGCCGGTCAGCCAGGACCAGCACACCTCCGGCAGCAGCGGGTCGGACGCCATCTCCGGCTCCAGCTCGGCGCGTACCAGCGTGACCAGCCGGAATGTGCCCTGCCAGGCGTCATGTCCGGCCGGATCGTGCAGCAGCACGAGGCGGCCGTCGGCGAGATCGTCCTCGCCGTCGACGACCGCCGCCTCCACGGCGTACGCGTGGGGAGCGAGGCGCTGGGGCGGCCGAGTCGGCTCCACTTCCAGCTCGGGGCGGAGCCGCGCGGAGCGCAACGCTTCCACCGCCGACCGGAACGCGGGCGGGACGGAACTGCCCTCCGCGCTGTCCTTGCCGTCAGCGCTGTCGGAATGTTCGGAAAATTGTCCCTGAGCCGGAGCCATGCGGGGAAGAGTAGGCGGAACCGGAGCCTCGTGCAGGGAGGGACACCCTGTGCGACTCGGCTCCTTGCCGCTTCATGCGAAGATTCTGTGCGTGAGCGCCAACGACAGCCCCTCGGGCCAGCAGACGAAGACCTCCGCCACCCATGAGTCGGCGTTCCTGAAGGCGTGCCGCCGCGAACCCGTGCCGCACACGCCGGTCTGGTTCATGCGTCAGGCGGGGCGCTCGCTGCCCGAGTACCTGAAGGTGCGCGAGGGCATCGCGATGCTCGACTCCTGCATGATGCCGGAGCTGGTCACGGAGATCACGCTGCAGCCCGTACGCCGCCACAAGGTCGACGCGGCGATCTACTTCAGCGACATCGTCGTCCCCCTCAAGGCCATCGGGATCGACCTCGACATCAAGCCCGGCGTCGGTCCGGTCGTCGCGGACCCGATCCGTACCCGGGCCGACCTGGCCCGGCTGCGTGACCTCACGCCGGAGGACGTCCACTACGTCACCGAGGCCATCGGCATGCTCACCGCGGAACTCGGGTCGACGCCGCTGATCGGGTTCGCCGGTGCGCCCTTCACTCTGGCGAGCTACCTCGTGGAGGGCGGTCCGTCCCGCAGCCACGAGCGCACCAAGGCGATGATGTACGGCGAGCCGGAACTCTGGGCCGAGCTGCTCGACCGGCTGGCGGAGATCACCAGTGCGTTCCTGAAGGTGCAGATCGAGGCGGGCGCCTCGGCCGTCCAGCTCTTCGACTCCTGGGTCGGCGCGCTCGCCCCCGCCGACTACCGCCGCTCCGTGATGCCGGCCTCCGCGAAGGTCTTCGACGCGGTTGCCTCGTACGGTGTCCCGCGCATCCACTTCGGTGTCGGCACCGGTGAACTGCTCGGGCTGATGGGCGAGGCGGGCGCGGATGTCGTCGGCGTCGACTGGCGGGTTCCGATGGACGAGGGTGCGCGCCGGGTCGGACCCGGCAAGGCGCTCCAGGGCAACCTCGACCCGGCGGTGCTGTTCGCGCCGACGGCGACGGTGGAGGCGAAGACACGTGAGGTGCTGGACGCGGCCGCGGGTCTGGAAGGTCACATCTTCAACCTGGGGCATGGCGTGATGCCGGCGACCGACCCGGACGCACTGACCCGGCTCGTCGAGTACGTCCACACGCAGACGGCCCGCTGAACCGGTCGCCGAAACGCATCCTGCTCGCCGTGAAACCCTCGGGTTCCGCGGCGAGCGGTGCATTCGGGGGCGCGCGCAAAGAGCGCGCACGGAAAATCGGATTACGTGATCGACTTCACTCGGCGTGTCCATTTCGTCTCGTCACACACAGTGACCCCATGGGGTGGCCGTTCGTCTGCCTGACGACGGAGAGCTCCCCTACACACCCGCCGCGCGCACGGCCTGGACCGTCTTGCGTGCCGCCACCAGGACCGGGTCCCACACCGGCGAGAACGGCGGGGCGTATCCCAGGTCGAGCGCCGTCATCTGCTCCACGGTCATCCCCGCGGTGAGTGCGACCGCCGCGATGTCGACGCGCTTCGCCGCTCCCTCCCGGCCCACGATCTGTACGCCGAGCAGCCGGCCCGTGCGGTACTCCGCGAGCATCTTCACCGTCATCGGCTGAGTGCCCGGGTAGTAGCCCGCCCGCCCGGTCGACTTGATCGTCGCCGTGACGAACCGCAGCCCCACCGCGCGGGCGTCCTTCTCCCGCAGCCCCGTCCGGGCGATCTCCAGGTCACAGACCTTGCTGACCGCCGTACCGACCACGCCCGGGAATGTCCCGTACCCGCCGCCCACATTGGACCCGATGATCTGGCCGTGCTTGTTGGCGTGGGTGCCCAGCGCGATATGCCGGGTGCGCCCCGCCACCAGGTCGAGAACCTCGACGCAGTCGCCGCCCGCCCAGATGTTGTCGTGCCCGACGACCCGCATCGACAGATCGGTGAGCAGGCCGCCGTGCGGGCCGACCGGGAGGCCGGCCGCGCGGGCCAGCGTGGTCTCCGGTTCGACGCCGATGCCGAGCACCACCACGTCCGCGGGGTAGGTCCCCTCCTCCGTGGCGACCGCGGTGACCCGGCCGTCGGCACCGGTGATGATCTTGCTGACCCGGGCCCGGTTCACTGTCGTGATGCCCAGACCGTCCATCGCTTCGTGGACCAGGCGCCCCATGTCGGGGTCGAGCGTCGCCATCGGCTGCTCCCCGCGGTTGAGGACCGTCACCTCGAAGCCGTGCTTCAGCAGCGCCTCCGCCATCTCGACACCGATGTAACCGGCGCCGACAACGACCGCGCGCCGACCGGGCGCCCGGTCCAGGGAGTCCAGCAGCGCCTGACCGTCGTCCAGGGTCTGCACCCCGTGCACCCCGGCCGCGTCCATGCCGGGCAGCGCGGGGCGCACCGGCCGGGCACCGGTCGCGATCACCAGCTTGTCGAAGCCGGCCCAGTACGTCTCGCCGGTCTCCCGGTCCAGCGCGCGTACCCGCTGCCCGGCGACATCGATCTCCGTCACCTCGGTGCGCATCCGCAGATCGATGGCGCGGGCCCGGTGTTCCTCGGGCGTACGGGCGATGAGGTCGTCCCGCTGCTCGACGTCTCCGCCGACCCAGTAGGGGATCCCGCAGGCGGAGTACGAGGTGAAGTGGCCGCGCTCGAAGGCGACGATGCCCATCTCGTCGGGCCCCTTGAGCCTGCGGGCCTGGGACGCGGCGGACATGCCCGCCGCGTCCCCGCCGATGACCACCAGTCGCTCCGCCGCCATGCCGGGTCCCTTCGAGCGTCGAGTACGAAGGGACCACGCTACGACCCTCAGGGAGCGGACGGAGTCTCCGGCGGTACGGAGGCGTGCTCGGCCGCCCGGGGCGTGCGGCGCCGGGTGAGCCGGGTGCGCACCAGCCGCCAGAGCAGCAGCAGGGCGGCCGCGGCCGCCAGGAACGGCGCCGCCGCACCCACCGCCATCGCGATCCACTTCACCATGGTCACGAACGCGTGCCAGCCGCCGCCGAGCGCGTCCACGAACCCCGGATCGTCGTCGTCCGTGCCCTGCGCCGAGGGCTCCGGCTCGGCGAGGTCGAGGGTGATCGTGGCCAGGGTGGTGCGGTCCTTGAGCGACTCCTGCCGGGAGAGCAGCGACTCCAGCTCTGCCTGGCGATTGCTCAGTTCCCCTTCCAGGGCGACCACATCGGCAATCTTGTCGGCCCGGTCCATCAGTTTCCGGACCCGGGCGACGCTCGCCCGCTGCGTGGCGATCCGGCTCTCCACGTCGACGACCTGATCGGTGACATCCTTGGCCTCCGACGTACGGGACAGCAGCTTCCCGCCGCCCGCCAGCTTCCGCAGCACGCCGTCGTACTCGGCCTGCGGCACCCGCAGCACCAGGTGCGACGTCTCGCGAAGGTCGTCGATCCGGTCGGTGGATTCGTTCGCCACCAGCCCGCCCGCATCCTCCGTGACCGAACGGGCCGCCGCGGCCGCCTTCGGCACGCTCTTCACCTCCACGGAGAGCGAGGCCTTACGGATGACATGGGTGGTGGTCGGCGCGGGGGACCCGGTCGACCGAGCCGGGCTGCCGTCGGTGGCCCCCCGGTCCGACTCCCCACCGGCGGAGCCGGTGCGCCCCGCAGGAGCTGCCGCCTTGTTGTCCGCGGAGTCCGCCGCGCTTTTGCTGCTGCCGGAGCTGTCGTCGGCGGCGCCGCAGCCGCTCAGCGTGAGCAGCGCGGCAAGCATCCCTGCGGCGAGCACCGTGCCTGAACGACGGGCGGACGAACGGCTCGAATGACGTGCTCTCTGCATAACTGCTCCCCCGGGGCGGGTGGTTGATGGTGCCGGTTCGACGTGCGAGACGGGGGTGCGGGTTGCCCTCTACCGGTTTCGAAGCGGTCACGGTCAGGACTCGGAAGAGGTCTGAGAGAGTGGAGGCATGCAGCGTTCAACACACCGCGTGGACACAGGTACGGGTCATGTCGTCGTCATCGGCGGCGGCATCGCCGGACTCGCGGCCGCCCACCGGCTCATCGGCGCAGGACTGAGGGTCACGCTCCTGGAGGCGACCGACCGGCTGGGCGGCAAGCTCATGACCGGCGAGATCGCCGGCACCCGGGTCGATCTGGGGGCGGAGTCGATGCTCGCCAGACGACCCGAGGCGGTCGACCTGGCGCGCGCCGTCGGGCTCGGTGACCGGCTTCAGCCACCCGCCACCGCCATCGCGTCGGTCTGGACCCGGGGCGAACTGCGGCCGATGCCCAAGGGCCATGTGATGGGTGTCCCGGGCGACCCCGACGCGCTCAGCGGGGTGATCTCCCCGGAGGGTCTCGCCCGCATCGCGCAGGAACGGGACCTCACGCCGACCGCGGTCGGCGACGATGTCGCGGTCGGCGCGTATGTCGCCGACCGGCTGGGCCGCGAGGTCGTCGACCGGCTCGTGGAGCCCCTGCTCGGCGGCGTCTACGCGGGCGACGCCTACCGGATCTCGATGCGCGCAGCCGTGCCGCAGCTCTTCGAGGTGGTCCAGGAGGGCGGCTCGCTGCTCGACGGCGTGCAGCGCATCCAGCGGCAGGCCGCCGCCCGGCAGCAGACCGGCCCGGTCTTCCAGGGCATCGACGGCGGCATCGGCACCCTGCCGGACGCGGTCGCCGAGGCCGTGCGCGCCGGAGGCGGCGAGATCATCACCGGCACGCCCGTCCTGGGCCTGACCCGTACCGCCGACGGCTGGGACGTCCGCACCGACACCCGGGTGATCGCTGCCGACGGCATCGTCCTCGCCGCCCCCGCCTGGTCCGCGTCGACGCTGCTGGCCGCCGAGTCCCCGGCCGCCTCCGCCGAGCTCGCGGGCGTCGAGTACGCGTCGATGGCGCTGGTCACCCTGGCGTTCCGGCGCTCCGACGTGGCGGCCATGGGCGCCTTCGACGGGCGCTCCGGCTTCCTCGTGCCGCCGGTCGACGGCCGTACGATCAAGGCCTCCACCTTCTCCACCCACAAATGGCAGTGGGTCGCCGACGCCGCCCCCGACCTGTTCATCCTGCGTACCTCGGTCGGCCGGTACGGCGAGGAGGACCATCTCCACCGCGAGGACACCGAACTCGTCGACGTCTCGCTGCGTGACCTCGCCGACGCCACCGGACTCGCCGCGAAGCCGGTGGACACCGAGGTCACCCGGTGGCTCGGCGGCCTGCCCCAGTACCCCGTCGGCCATCTGACCCGGGTGGCCCGGATCCGCGACGAGGTCGCCAAGCTGCCGGCCCTGCGGGTCTGCGGAGCGGTGTACGACGGGGTCGGCATCCCCGCCTGCATCGCCGGCGCCCACCGGGCCGCGGACGAGATCGCCGCGGACATCGCGGGCGGGACCGCGGGAGAGATCATTGCCACTCCCACCCCGGTTCAGGGCACACGGAGCGAGGCGGGACAATAGCCGTATGAGTGCGCCTGAGAAGATCCCGAACGCCGGTAAGAAGGCCAAGGACCTCAACGAGGTCATCCGCTACACGCTGTGGTCCGTCTTCAAGCTGCGCGATGTGCTGCCCGCCGACCGTGCCGGTTACGCCGACGAGGTCCAGGAGCTGTTCGACCAGCTCGCGGCCAAGGACATCACCGTCCGCGGCACCTACGACGTGTCCGGCCTGCGTGCCGACGCCGATGTCATGATCTGGTGGCACGCGGAGACGGCGGACGAGCTGCAGGAGGCGTACAACCTCTTCCGGCGCACCAAGCTGGGCGTGGCGCTGGAGCCTGTCTGGTCGAACATGGCGCTGCACCGCCCCGCCGAGTTCAACAAGTCGCACATCCCGGCGTTCCTCGCCGACGAGACGCCGCGCAACTACATCAGCGTGTACCCCTTCGTGCGCAGCTACGACTGGTACCTGCTGCCCGACGAGGACCGCCGCCGCATGCTCGCGGACCACGGCAAGATGGCCCGCGGCTACCCCGACGTCCGCGCCAACACCGTGGCCTCGTTCTCGCTCGGCGACTACGAGTGGATCCTCGCCTTCGAGGCCGACGAGCTGTACCGCATCGTCGACCTCATGCGTCATCTGCGAGCCTCCGAGGCGCGGATGCACGTCCGCGAGGAGGTCCCCTTCTACACGGGCCGCAGGAAGTCCGTCGCAGACCTGGTGGCCGGGCTCGCGTAGCGAGCGGGCTCCGACCACCCCAACCCGGAAGATCAGACGGCGGGCGCCGGCGCACAGCTGTGCGCTGCCCGCCGCTCCAGCGACACCGGGTTCGGCTTCGGGTTCGCCGAGGGCTCCGACCTGCGGCGATCCCGAGACCTGCGGGGAAGCGCACCGCCCTTCCCCGCAGGTCCCCGGCCCGCCTCCGGGTGGGCCGGTCGCATGTTCCCGCGCGGGGACACGACGGTCCGGCGCGCCTCGCCGCCCAAGCGCTCACCAGCCAGGAACGGCTTCGCTCCGTACCGCGAGGTGCTGGTGTCAGGTGCTGCTGCCGCAGCTCGACCCCCCACAGCTGGATCCGCTGCTGCTGGAGCAACTGCTGCTGGAACAGCCGGAGCCGCCCGACCCGCCGCAACTGGATCCGGAACTGCCACCGCACCCGCTGCCTCCTCCGCAGCTGCTGCCCCCGCCCGGGGTCCCGCTGGAGCTCCCGCAGCCGGAGCCGGAACCGCCCGAACCGGCGCACCACACCGTCGCGACGACGTGGTCGTTGTTGCTGCTGCCGGAGGAGGAGTGCGAGGGCGACATCGGCCGCGTCCCGCCGGCCGTCCGCATCCGCGCGGCCGCCGCCAACTGCGCCCGCAGTACGGGATCGGGCAGCGCGCGCAGCCCCAGATTCGCCACGAGATGGGCGGGTTCGGCGGTGTAGGCATGGGCGTCTCGGTACTGCTCGGCGGCGCGCCGTCCCGCCTTGGTGATCCGGGCACGGGCGACGCCCGCGCAGATCAGCCCGGTCGGAGAACCGATGAACAGGGCGGGGAGCACCTTGACGATGAAGGGGAGGGAGAAGTCGGGCTCGTCGAACTCCGCCATGAACTGTGACACCGTCACCGCGAAGGAGACCGGGATCGCCAGCAGGCAGCCCAGCCCCTGGAACAGGCCCCAGCGGCGCCACTTCACGGTGGCCTCCGGTGCGGCCAGCAGTCCGCGGGCCGCGAGCCCGTCACCGATCTCCTGCACCGCCGGGTGCCGCATCACCGCATTTTGCAGGGCGTGCAGCGCACCGCTGGGGGCGGCGGCGTGCTCCTGGAGAACGGCTCGCTCCACCGGGTCGTGAGCGACGGGCCGTTGGACGGAGACGATGCCGGGACCGCCGACCGCCAGGCGTCCGTCCGTCTGCATGGCGGCGAGTGCGGTGTCCACGACCCTGCCGGGCCCGCCGTTCAGGAATGCCACTTCGTAGAGGTCATGGGCGGGGCCACCGGGGCCACGCCGGGCATGCGAGAGCCCGACGATCAGGAGGGTCGAGGAGACCGCCACGGCCAGCGTCACCAGCAGAGCGACGATGTTCATTCCGGTCACCTCCCGACGAGCGCGGCGCGGGCGGCCCGTACCAGCCGGGTCGTGCGGCGGGGCGGCCTGGCGGCCGCACGGTCCTGCCACCAGGTGGTCAGCCGGCGCCGGGCGGCGTCGTCGGCGGGGCGTCCGGCGATCAGCAGATGCTCGGCGAAGTCCAGTGCGTCGCGCCGGTATCCGGCGGCCATGGGGCGGTTCCTGGCGTATGCGAGAAAGGTGCGCCGGTAGCCGTCCCCCAGGATTTCGGGCAGCTCGGGTGCCACCTTGGCGACGACATCGGCGCGCTTGGCGGCCAGTGCGCGGCTCTGGACACCGAGGCGGCGGTGGTCGAAGCCCTCGGGGGCGGGGGTGCCGGCGACGAGGGCGGAGAGCAGCGCGGTCTGGGCGACAGCGGCGCGGTCGCGGGCGGCGTCGGTCGTGGGGCCGGGGGAAGACGCGGTGGAGTCCGCGGCGGGAGGGGCGGCGGGGTGCCTGGGGCGTGTTTCGAAAGGAGCGTCGTCCGCCCGTAGGGCGGGCCTGGCGGCGTCTGGTGCGTGCGATCGCAAGGCGGAGGGTCGCCCCGATACTGG
>NZ_JBEZKL010000190.1:0-10324 GCF_040704695.1 Streptomyces sp. NPDC048411 | reverse complement strand
GCCCGGGGCGCCCCCTTCGGTTCGGGTCTTACGGCTCCCCCGCGATAGGGAGCCCACTCCCTATGGCGGGGGAGGCCGTTACTTCTTGGCGGTGGTGAACTTCTCGTACGCGGCGACGACGTCCTTCGCCGGACCGTCCATCCGCAGCGTCCCCGCCTCCAGCCAGATCGCCCGGTCACAGGTCTCGGTGATCGACTTGTTGCTGTGGCTGACCAGGAAGACCGTGCCCGCTTCCTTGCGCAGCTCGATGATGCGCTCCTTGCTGCGCCGCTGGAACTTGGCGTCGCCCGTGGACAGCGCCTCGTCGATCAGCAGGACGTCATGGCTCTTGGCGGCGGCGATGGAGAAGCGCAGCCGGGCACCCATGCCCGAGGAATACGTCCGCATCGGGAGGGTGATGAAATCGCCCTTCTCGTTGATGCCGGAGAAGTTGACGATCTGCTCGTAGCGCTCGCGGATCTCCTCGCGGGTCATGCCCATCGCGAGCCCGCCGAGGATGACGTTCCGTTCGCCGGTCAGATCGCTCATCAGGGCTGCGTTGACCCCGAGCAGCGACGGCTGGCCCTGGGTGTGGACCCGGCCCTTCGAAGGCGGCAGCAGACCCGCGATCGCCTTCAGCAGCGTCGACTTCCCGGAGCCGTTGGAGCCGATCAGGCCGATGGCCTCGCCCTTGTACGCGGCGAAGCTGACGCCCTTCACGGCGTGCACCTCGCGTACTCCGGGGGTTTGCCGCCGCGAGGCGATCCGGCTGAGGGTGGAGGTGGCGCTCCCCCTTCCGGTACGGGCGCCATTGACCTTGTACGTGACGTGGACGTCGTCGACGACGACGGTCGGGACCCGCTCGTCGGTGCCATTCATGTTCTCAGCCACGTCCGTACAGCTCCTCGGCCTTCCAGAAGTACACGAAGCCGCCGACCCCGCACACGAGCGCCCAGCCCGCGGCGACGGCCCATGCATGCGGGGGCAGCTGGGACCCGCTGAAACTGTCGATCAGGGCGAACCGCATCAGGTCGATGAAGACGGCGGCCGGATTGCACTCCAGCGCGACCTTCACGAAGTGCGGGACCCGGTCTCCCTTGAGCAGCGCGTCCATGCTCCACATGACGCCGGAGGCGTACATCCAGGTGCGCAGGATGAACGGCATCAACTGGGCGATGTCCGGGGTCCGGGCAGCCAGCCGTGCCACCACCATCGAGACGCCGGTGTTGAACACGGCCTGCAGGAAGAGTGCCGGAATGGCCAGCAGCCAGGACGGCCGCGGGAACTGCCCGACCGCGATGAGGATCAGCACCAGCGCGCTCAGCGAGAACAGCAGCTGCTGGAGCTGCTGCAGGGCCAGGGCGATCGGCAGCGAGGCGCGCGGGAAGTGCAGGGCCCGTACGAGGCCGAGGTTGCCGCTGATCGCGCGGGTGCCCGCAGTGATCGAGCTGCTGGTGAAGGTCCAGACGAAGACGCCCGTGACGAGGAACGGCACGAAGTCCACGACGTTGCTCTTCGTGTTCATCAGGACGCCGAAGATGAAGTAGTAGACCGCCGCGTTGAGCAGCGGGGTCATGATCTGCCAGATCTGGCCGAGCTTCGCCTGGCTGTACTGGGCGGTGAGCTTGGCGGTGGCGAATGCCGTGATGAAGTGCCTGCGCCCCCACAGCTGCCGGATGTAGGCGCCCAGGGTCGGCCGGGCGCCGCTCACAGTCAGCCCGTGCCGGGCCGCGAGCGCCGCGAGCTCGCCCGGTTCGTACACCGGGTGGAGCGCGTGGGCGGGGACCGTATCGGTCACCGCCTGGGCACATGCGGCCGGCGGGGGCGCTGAGGCTGTTGTCTGGCTCACCACGATCGCTTTCGACGGGAGGGCAGGAACAATCGCGAACGCCGGAACGGAACCGTATCGTCGCTACGTCGAGGGTAGGACGCGAAGACGTCGCAACGCAACCGTTTCGTCGTTACGGACTATCATTCTGGCCATGACCACCGACCCGGGAACCCGCCGTCGCGTCCCCGCCGGAGCCGCTGTGCTGCGCGAGGACGTCACCGATGCCATTCGCAGCGCCGTCTTCGAGGAGCTGGCGGCGGTCGGCTTCGCCCGGATGTCGATCGAGGGCATCGCCCGGCGCGCGGGCGTCGGCAAGACCGCCGTCTACCGCCGCTGGAAGTCCAAGCTGGCGTTGGTTCTCGACCTGGTCTCCGCCGTCGCGGTCCAGGGCATGCCGGCACCGGCCACCGGTTCGCTGTACGGGGACGTCCGCGCCGTCCTGCAACTGGCCGCCTATGCCCTGCGTCACCCCCTCGCCTCGCAGGTCATCCCGGACCTGCTGGTCGAGGCGGCCCGCAACCCGGAGATCTCGGACACGATCAAGGCGGCCCTGCTGGACCCCCAGCAGGGCATCGCCGCCGTGGTCGTCCGGGACGCCGTCGCCCGCGGCGAGCTGCCCGAGGGCAGCGACCCGGACCGCGCGCTGGACCTGATCGTCGGACCGCTCTACTGGCGGCTCGCGGTCGTCCGCGGCGAGCTGCCCAAAGGGTACCTGGACGATCTCGCCGCCTCGGCGGTCGCCGCCCTCAAGAAGAACTGACCGCCCCCGCCGCCAGCAGCCGGTCCACGACCCTGGCCGCCGCCCCGCCGTCGTCCAGGGTCGCAGAAGTCCCTGCGGAAGCTCTCGTAGGCCTGCGCATGCCGTTGCGCCGACGCGGCCAGGGTGCCGGGGTTGCGCAGCGCCCGGGCGATCTCGTCCGTGCCGACGAGCAGCGGGCCGGGGGCACGGGTCTCGAAGTCGAGGCGGAAGCCGCCTGCCTGGACCGCCCGATCGTGAGCTACGCCCCGGACCGGGCCGCCTACCGGGCCTCGCGCGGCACCTACGTCGACCTGCTGTCCGGCCGCCCCGGCGGCACTCCGGGCACCGTCGCCACCACCGAGGGCGAATTGCTCGAGGTGTTCAGGTCGGGGGAGTGGCGGTCGGCGGAGACCACCGCGCTCCGGGCCGCTTTCCGGGAGCGGTTCTGTCCGTACGACGACGGGCGCGCCGCCGAATGCGTGGTGCGACGACTGTTCCTGGACGGCGCCTAATGTCACACATTCGAGGCCGTAACCGGTGACCCCCGGGCGTTCACGGGGTTGAGCCATACGGACAACCAGGCCCCCGATGAACGGACGTGCTCAACATGCCGCCACGGCTCAGTGTCGTCGTCCCCGTCCACAACGTCGAGCTCTATCTGACGGACTGCCTGAAGTCCCTCGCGGAGCAGACCATGGCCGATCTGGAGGTGGTGATGGTCGACGACGGGTCCACCGACGACAGTGCCGCCCTGGCCACCGCATTTGCCGCGCAGGACAGCCGCTTCCGGCTGGTCAGCCAGAAGAACGGCGGACTCGGGCACGCCCGCAACACCGGTGTCCGCAACTGCGACCCGGGCAGCAGCTACCTCGCCTTCGTGGACAGTGACGACACCCTTCCGCCCCGCGCGTACGAACTCCTCGTCAGCGCACTCGACGAGACCGGGTCCGACCTCGCGTCCGGCAATGTGCTCCGGTTGCGCGCGTCCGGCAAGCTCCAGCAGTCGCCCAACTTCCGCAAACCCATGGCGAGCACCCGGCTGCGCACCCACATTTCCCGCGACTGGGACCTGGCCGCCGACCGGATCGCCTGCAACAAGGTCTTCCGCCGGTCCTTCTGGAACGAGCACGCCTTCGCCTTCCCGGTCGGCGCCCTCTACGAGGACATCCCCGTCGTCCTCCCCGCCCACTTCCTGGCCCGCACCGTCGACGTCGTCAAGGACCCCGTCTACCACTGGCGCGACCGGGCGGGCTCGATCACCACCAGCCGCGCCGTCGTCCGCGGCATCCAGGACCGGGCCTCGCACGTACTGGGCGTCTCCACCTTCCTCGACGAGCACCGCAGCGCCGCCGAAAAGCGCCGCTACGAGGCGCATGTCCTCGCCAACGACCTCTGGTACTTCATGGAGGCGCTGCCCGACGGCGACGACGAGTACCGCCGCGCCTTCCTCACCTACGCCAACGAGTTCACCGACCAGGTCGACCCCACCGTCCTCGACGGGCTGCCGCTGCGCCTGCGCCTGATGTGGCACCTCGTACGCGAACGCCGCATCGACGAACTGCTGGCGCTGCTCGCCCACGACAAGGCCGAACCGGGCGCGTTCGCCGTACGGGGCGTGCGGCGCCGCAGCGCCTCGTACCCGGGACTGACGCGGCCCGTGCCACGGTCGGTGCTGCGCGTCGGCGACCGGGACCTGCCGCTCACCGCCCGGCTGCGCGAGGCGCACTGGAAGGGCGGAAAGCTGCACCTCAAGGGGTACGCCTACATCCGCAACCTGCCCGCCGCCTCGCGGCGCAGCGAGTTCCGGGCCGGCTGGCTGCGGGCCGGCCGACGGCATCTGGTGCCGTTGCGGCTGCGTACCGTCCACGAGCCGGAGGCCACCGCACGCTCCCGGCAGAGCCTGCACGACTACGACCGGTCCGGCTTCGAGACGGTCGTCGACCCGGCCAGGCTCCGGATCGATCCCGGCGGCCCTGCCGAACGGCTCACCTGGCGGCTCGAAATCGGCATCGCCGGGCACGGGATGCTGCGCCGCTCCGACGTCTCCACCGACGAGGCGGCGGCGCCACCGCCCGTGCACCGGCCGGACGGCGACCACCGGATCGTGCCCGCCTTCGAGAGCGGCAAGCTGGTGCTGCACGCCGAGCGGATCGACGCCCGGTTCGAGACGCACCGGGAGGGCGACGCGGGCGACGGGACGCGCACCGTGGTGATCGACGGCATGATCCGCGACCGCCTCGGCACGGGCCCGTTGCGGATCGGCCTCACCCACCGGTCGTCCGGCACCTCCTTCGACTGTCCGGCGGCGGTCCACGAGGGCGCCGTGCCGTCGGCGGCGGGCTGGCGGCGCTTCACCGCCGAGATCCCGCTCGGCGCGTTGACCGATGCCCGGCCGCCGACGGGCGCGGGCACCGTCCCGTACAGCCTCCACCTCGTCGGACCGGACGGCCGCCGGACACCGATCGATGTGCCAGGTCCCGTCCTGCCGGGCCGCTACCCGGTCGCGCGCGGCGCGGACGGCGGCAGGCGGGAGCTCGCTCTCACCGCCGGCTCCCGCGGCAATCTGCTGATCAGCGACCGGATCGTACAGCCCGTCTGCGAGCTGGCGAGCTGGACCGAGGACGGTCTGCTGCTCCTGGAGGGCACCTTCCCCGACGAACCGGACCGCCCCGTCGAGCTGGTCGCCCGGCACAGCGGACACCGGGAGGAGGCCGTGTTCCCGGTGGCCCTCTCCGGTCCCGCCGAGGCGCGCCGCTTCCGGGCCGAGCTGCGGCCGGACGCCGTCGAGGCACCCGGCGGGGCACTGCCGCTGGGCGAGGGGCACTGGTACCTCTTCCTCCGCGAGAAGGGCGCCGGCGACGACGTGCTCGACCTGCCGCTGCGCATCCCCGCCGCCGCCCACCGCACCCTCCCCGCCACGCGAACCCTTGCGGGGCGTCGGTACGTCATCGAGCGGCGCTATCACGACCAGCTGCTCATCAACTGCGCGTCGGTGCTCACCGCCGCCGAACGCGGCGTCCGCGGCAAGCGGCTGCTGCGCGAGGCGTACGGACGGCAGCGCACGGCGGCACCCCTGCGCGAAGCCGTGCTCTACAGCAGCTTCGACGGCCGCCAGTACTCCGACTCACCGCGGGCGATCTACGAGGAACTGGCCGCCCGCACGACCGAATTCGAGCACCTGTGGGTCATCCGTGATCAGCAGGCCAGCATCCCGGCGGGCGGCACCGCCGTCGTCCACGGCTCCGCCGCCTGGCACGAGGCGCTGGCCCGCAGCCGCCACATCGTCACCAACACCCAGCTGCCCGATTGGTTCGAACGGCGCGACGGCCAGACCGTCGTGCAGACCTGGCACGGCACCCCCCTCAAGCGCATCGGTCTCGACCTCGCGGGCACCGCCCAGGCCAACGCCGCCTACATCGCCACCATTGAACAGCGCGCACGTCAGTGGAGCGTCCTCGTCTCCCCGAACAGTTTCTCCACCCCCGTCCTGCGGCGCTCCTTCGGCTACCGGGGTGAGACGCTGGAGTGCGGCTACCCCCGCAACGACCTCTTCCACGCCTCGGACCGCACCAAGGTGGCCGCGTCGGTGCGGGAGCGGCTGGGGATCCCCCCGGGCAGGCGGGTCGTGCTGTACGCGCCGACCTGGCGCGAGGACCGGCCGCAGGGCGGCGGCAGGTATGCCCTGGACCTTCAGCTCGATCTGGCGGCCGCCGAACGGGAACTCGGCTCCGACAGTGTGCTGTTGGTGCGCCGTCACTATCTGGTCACCGAACGGCTCCCCGACACCGGAAGCGGCTTCGTGCGGGACGTCTCGCGCTACGGGGACGTCGGCGAGCTGATGCTGATCAGCGACGTGCTGGTCACCGACTACTCCTCGCTGATGTTCGACTTCGCGCAGACCGGACGCCCGATGCTCTTCCACACGTACGACCTGGCCCACTACCGGGACACCCTGCGCGGCTTCTGTTTCGACTTCGAGAACCGCGCTCCCGGTCCCCTGATCCCCGACTCCGCCGACCTCGTCGAGGCGCTGCGTGATCCGGTCCGGGCCACCGAGGGACACGCGCAGGCGTACGAGGCATTTCGGCGGGACTTCTGCGATCTCGACAACGGGCACGCGGCGCAGCGGGTGGTCGACCGGATGCTGTAGGCGGCGCAGCGGTGTTCCCCGGTGCCGGCCCCCGTACACCGGGGGACCGGCATCGGGCTCGGTCGGGAAGCGGCGATGGACGCGAACGGGCTCGTGGGAATGCAGGCTGGATGGGCCATTCGAGTGATTCGGGCCATCCGGTGTGGGTGCTGTTGAGCAGGGAATCGATTCCCATCCCGCTTAAGTGTGTTGACAGGTGCGCTGTATAGCGGCCTCAGGTTGCTATGTTCTGTTTTCATGGGTATCCGAATGTGGCGCGACACCTGGAGCGTGCGACGCGCGAGAGCTGTCGTGCTCGTCACCGCAGCCGTCGGGCTGCTCGTCAGAATGCTGATCGCGGCAGCCAAACCGGGCCCCGCCGACGTGCGCATCTTTCAAGGTTTCGCAAAGGCCATCACCGTTTACGGCCCCATTCGCATTTATGAGCAGCCGCTGCCCGGCCTGCCCGTCTACAACCATCCGCCGCTGGCCGGATGGATGCTTCTCGGGTTGAACGAACTCGCCGAACTCGGAATTCCGTTCGGAACGCTGATTCGATCACCTGCCTCGGTCGCCGACTTCTTCTGTGCGCTCGTCGTGTTCGAAATCGTCCGTCGGCGCGGCTCTCTCCGTACCGCGGTCGCCTGCGGAGTGGGCGTGGCCCTCAGCCCCGTACTGATCGCCACCTCCGGGTACCACGGCAACACCGACGCGGTCGCCATCACCTTCGCCCTCGCCGCCGGGTATCTGCTGGCCGACCGGAAGGCGCCGCTGGCCGCGGGGGTGACCGCCGCGCTCTCCATCAGCGTCAAGTTCATCCCTGTCGTGGTGATCCCCGCGCTGTTCGTCGTCGCGCTGCGCGGCGGGCGGCCGGTGTTCGTCCGCTTCACCGCGGGGTTCACCGCCCTGGTCGCCCTCGTCTGGGGGCCCGTCCTGGTGACCGTGCCGGCGAACCTCAAGGAGAACGTCCTGGAGTACGCGGGCGGCAACTACCGCCTCTGGGGGCTCGTCCGGTTCGCCGATGTGCTCGGTCTGCCGGAGTCGTTCATCGCCTTCATCCGCGGCGAGGGCCACTTCCTCTTCGTGCTGATCTGCGTGGCCGTCGGCGTCTGGCTGGCCTGGGTGCGGCCCGCGCAGCTGCCCGTGGTCGTCGCCGTGACGATGGGCCTGCTGCTCCTCCTCTCCACCGCCTCCGCCCTCCAGTACCTGACCTGGGCGGCAGCCGCGATGTTCGTCATCGGGCTCTGGGAGGGGCTCGCGTACAACTGCCTGCTCGGCTGGACGGCCGTCCTCGGCTACCACGGGCGCTCCGCCGTGCGCTGGAGCGAAACGGTGCTGCAGCTCGGCGCCGCCGGGTGGTTCGTCCTCGCGATCGGACTGGTCGCCGGCGTCCGCAAGATCCTCGCCGCCCCGCCGGCCGTGCCCTCGTCGCCCTCCGTCGAACGGGCGTCGCTCACGGCGCCCCGTGCCTCACAGCCGTCCGGTTTCGCCGGCAACTGACCACACCCGAGCACAACTGGAGAACCTCCCGTGAAGGAAAGCACCAGCCCCAGGATCGGCATCCTGGTGGTCGCGTACAACGCCGAGACGACGCTGGAGAACACCCTCGACCGCATTCCGGAGGATTTCCGGTCCCGGATCTCGGAGGTCCTCATTCTCGACGACGCGAGCCATGACGCGACCTTCACCGCAGGATGCCGCTGGTCCCAAGCGAAGGGGATGCCCCGGACCGTCGTGATGCGGCACACCAAGAACCTCGGATACGGCGGGAACCAGAAGGCCGGATACGCGCTGGCCGCCGAACACGGACTCGACATCATCGTGCTGCTGCACGCCGACGGACAGTACGCCCCCGAATTGCTTCCCGACATGGTCGACCCCATTGAACGCGGAGAATGCGAAGCCGTGTTCGGATCGCGGATGATGAAGTCCGGCAGCGCCCTCAAGGGCGGCATGCCGATGTACAAATGGCTCGGCAACCGCATTCTCACCCGACTGGAGAACCGGCTCCTCGGCTCGCAGCTCACCGAATTCCACTCCGGCTACCGCGCCTACAGCGTCGCGGCACTCAAGAAACTGCCGATCGGCCGGAACACCGACGCGTTCGACTTCGACACGCAGATCATCGTCCAGCTGCTCAACGAAGGAATGCGGATCAAGGAGATCCCCGTACCGACGTACTACGGCGACGAGATCTGCTACGTCAACGGCATGAAGTACGCGAAGGATGTCGTCAAGGACGTCCTCGAATACCGTCTTGCCGTCAAGGGGTTCGGCACCTGCGCCTGGATCCCCAAGCCGGTCGAGTACGCCTTCAAGGAGGGCGACGGCTCCTCGCACGCCGTCATCCTGGAGAAGATGCGGGCGCTCCCGCCCGGCCGGGTGCTCGATCTCGGCTGTTCCGGCGGGCTGTTCGCCCAGCGCCTCGAAGCCCTCGGCCACGAAGTGACCGGCGTCGACTACATCGAGGTGCCGGGGGTCCGCGAGAAGTGCACACACTTCCATCTCGCCAACCTGGAGGAGGGGCTGCCCGCCGAGATCGGTGTCGACTTCGACTATGTGGTCGCCGGCGATGTCATCGAGCACCTCTCCCGCCCCGAACGTGTCCTCTCCGAGGTGGCGACCGTGCTGCGGCCGGGCGGCCGGGTGCTGCTCTCCGTGCCGAATTTCAGCCACTGGTACTCACGGCTGCGGGTCGCGCTCGGGATCTTCGACTACGACCGGCGCGGCATCCTCGACGAAACGCATCTGCGTTTCTTCACCCGGGCGAGCCTGCGCCGCACCGTCCGGAACGCGGGCTACGACGTCCTCGACGTCGCCTCCACCGGGGCGCCGTTCTGGTCCCTGCTCGGCGGCCGCGGCCCCCTCCCCCTGATCCTCAGCGGGCTTTCGAAGCTGCTGACCCGGATCCGGCCGACGCTGTTCGGCTATCAGCACGTCGCACTGCTCACCCCGCATGCGGCCGAGACGATCATCGCTGGAGAGCACGTCGATGTTCAGGACATCCTCAACCGACAGCACGTCCCTGCCGACCGGATCGGGGTCTGAGACCGCGGCTCCCGCCGCCTCCGTGCCCGCCCCCTCACGCGCACCCGGGCCGCCGCCCGCCCCCGCAGTCAGGAGCAAGACCTTGACCCTGCCCAGTCTGACGCTGCTCCTGTTCGCCGTGTTCGCGTCGGCGGGCGGCCAGATCATGCTCAAACACGGTATGAAGGGTGCCGCGGCGACGGCCGGGCGCGACGGGGGATCGCTCGCGATCCGCGCCGCGACCAGCCCGTGGGTCATCCTCGGGCTGGTCGTCTTCGCGGTCTCCGCGCTCGCCTGGATGGCGACACTGGCCAAGGTGCCGCTCAGCATCGCGTACCCGTTCAACGCGCTCGGCTACCTGCTGATTGTGATGGCCGGATCGACGGTGCTGCACGAGCGGACCTCGATGTGGACCTGGGGCGGCTCGCTGCTCGTCGTCATCGGCCTCGCCACGGTCATGGCGGGCCAGCAACGCTGAGGCGCATCCCCGGGGCCGGGTGCGCCATCGATCTCCCCCACAGCCTTAGGGCCTGTTCTGAGTTCCCCGCCTGCGCCCCGACGCCCGGCACGCACGCTCGCCGCACGGCGCCGCAGGACAGGTGGCTCCGCCACATGACCT
>NZ_JBEZKL010000189.1:0-10491 GCF_040704695.1 Streptomyces sp. NPDC048411 | reverse complement strand
GCGCGGGCCCCCCCCCCGGGGGGGGGTGGCGTTCTTCTGGGGGGGGCGCGCGGTGCGCGGGCCCCCCGGGGGGGCCCCGCGGGCCGCGGGGCGGGGGGGGGGGGGGGGCGCCCCGGGGCCGGCCCCCCCACGACGACTGGGACCTGTGGCTGGAGCGTGAACCCGGTCAACCCCGTATCCGGTTGGCGCGCTTCTTCGACGACATCCTGGAGCGCAAGCGGATCGATGTCTATCCCACGCAGCGCTGGCACCACCCGACGCAGGGTCCGGCGCGCGGAAGGGTCTTCTTCACGCCTGGCAACGAGCTGTCCTTCACCGTCAGCCCCGACAAGACCTGACCCCCCTTCTTTCCGGCCCTGGATCCCCGGCCTCGGGCCCGGCTCCGGGCCTCCGTCCCGTCACATCGTCATATCCGCCGCCCGCTGTGGAGTACACGTTCATGCCTACGCACCACCGCCGCACCCGCAAGGCCGTCATCCCGGCCGCGGGTCTTGGCACCCGATTCCTCCCCGCGACCAAGGCGACTCCCAAGGAGATGCTCCCGGTCGTGGATCGGCCCGCCATCGAGTACGTGGTGGCGGAGGCCGTACGCAGCGGACTCGATGACGTGCTCATGGTCACCGGCCGTAACAAGCGGGCCCTGGAGGACCACTTCGACCGTGCCTACGAACTGGAGCATCTGCTGGAGCTGAAGGGCGACCTCGGCAAGCTGCGCCAGGTCCGTGAGTCAAGCGAACTGGCCGACGTCCACTACGTGCGGCAGGGCAACCCGCTCGGCCTGGGCCACGCCGTCCTCTGCGCCGAACCGCATGTCGGGGACGCCCCGTTCGCGGTGTTGCTCGGCGACGACCTCATCGACGAGCGCGATTTGCTGCTCGCCCGGATGCTGGAGGTCCAGGAGCAGCGTGGCGGTAGCGTCGTGGCGCTCATGGAGGTCGAGGACGACCGGACGCACCTTTACGGATGCGCAGCTGTGGCCCCCTCGGGCGATGAGGCGGGCGACGTACTGGCCGTCACCGATCTCGTGGAGAAGCCCGAACCCGGCACCGCGCCCAGCAATCTCGCCGTGATCGGGCGGTACGTCCTCGCCCCGCAGATCTTCGAGATCCTGCGCAAGACCCCGCCGGGCCGCGGTGGCGAGGTCCAACTGACTGACGCCCTACGTCAGTTGGCCCTCGACCCGACTCTCGGTGGCCCCGTGCATGCGGTGGTCTTCCGCGGTCGCCGCTACGACACCGGGGATCGCGGCGACTACCTGCGTGCCGTCGTCCGGCTGGCCTGCGAGCGCGAGGACCTCGGCCCGGAATTCCGTGCCTGGCTGGGCGAGTTCGTGCAGGAAGAGGGCATCCGGTAGCAGGCCGGCCCGTGACATGCGGGAAGCTGAATCAATGAGGGCCGTACGGGAGTGATCCCGTACGGCCCTCACCGCGTTCGCAGTGGTGCTGTTACGCCGGGACGCTCGCCACGCCCTGCGCCAGGAACTTCTTGCCGTTCACCCGCTCCGAGACGCCCTCACGGTCCAGGTACGGCGTGATGCCGCCCAGGTGGAAGGGCCAGCCCGCGCCGGTGATCAGGCAGAGGTCGATGTCCTGGGCCTCGGCGACGACGCCCTCGTCCAGCATCAGACCGATCTCCTGCGCGACCGCGTCCAGGACGCGGTTGCGGACCTGCTCCTCGGACAGGGCGACATCGCCCTGCTTGAGGAGCGCGGCGACCTCCGGGTCCAGCTCCGGCTTGCCGGAGTCGTAGACGTAGAAGCCGCGCTTGCCGGCCTTGACGACCGCCGCGAGGTTCTCGGAGACGGTGAAACGCTCCGGGAACGCGCGGTTCAGGGTCTCGGAGACGTGCAGACCGATGGCCGGGCCGACCAGCTCCAGGAGCACCAGCGGGGACATCGGCAGGCCGAGGGGCTCGATGGCCTTCTCGGCGACCTCGACCGGGGTGCCCTCGTCGATGACGTTCTGGATCTCGCCCATGAAGCGGGTGAGGATGCGGTTGACGACGAACGCCGGGGCGTCCTTCACCAGCACCGCGGTCTTCTTCAGCTTCCGCGCCACACCGAACGCCGTGGCCAGCGACGCGTCGTCGGTCTGCTCGCCGCGGACGATCTCCAGCAGCGGGAGGATCGCGACCGGGTTGAAGAAGTGGAAGCCGACGACCCGCTCCGGGTGCTGCAGCTTCGACGCCATCTCGGTGACCGAGAGGGACGAGGTGTTGGTGGCGAGGATCGCGTGCGCCGGGGCGACTGCCTCGACCTCCGCGAACACCTGCTGCTTGACGCCGATCTCCTCGAAGACGGCCTCGATGATGAAGTCGGCGTCAAAGAAGCCCTCGGCCTTGTCCAGCACACCGGTGACCAGGGTCTTCAGGCGATTGGCCTTGTCCTGGTTGATCCGGCCCTTGCCGAGCAACTTCTCGATCTCGGCGTGGACATAGCCCACACCCTTGTCGACGCGCTCCTGGTCGATGTCGGTGAGGACGACAGGGACCTCGAGGCGGCGGAGGAAGAGAAGGGCGAGCTGCGAAGCCATCAGGCCCGCACCCACCACGCCGACCTTGGTGACCGGGCGGGCCAGGTTCTTGTCCGGGGCACCGGCCGGGCGCTTGGCACGCTTCTGGACCAGGTTGAATGCGTAGATCCCGGAGCGCAGCTCGCCGCCCATGATCAGGTCCGCGAGGGCCTGGTCCTCGGCGTCGAAGCCGGCGCTCAGGTCGCCGTCCTTCGCCGCGGCGATGATCTCCAGCGCGCGGTACGCGGCCGGGGCGGCGCCGTGCACCTTGGAGTCGGCGATGGCCTTGCCGCGGGCGACGGCCTGGTCCCAGGCGTCACCGCGGTCGACCTCGGGGCGCTCGACCGTGACCGTGCCGTTCAGCACGTTCGCGGTCCAGATCAGCGACTGCTCCAGGAAGTCCGCGCCCTCGAAGATCGCGTCGGCGATCCCGAGCTCGAAGACCTGCTTGCCCTTCAGCTGGCGGTTCTGGTTCAGCGAGTTCTCGATGATCACCGAGACCGCGCGGTCGGCGCCGATCAGGTTCGGCAGCAGGGCGCAGCCGCCCCAGCCGGGGACCAGACCGAGGAAGACCTCGGGCAGCGAGAACGCGGGCAGCGCCTTGGAGACGGTGCGGTACGAGCAGTGCAGACCGACCTCGACACCGCCGCCCATCGCCGCGCCGTTGTAGTACGCGAACGTGGGGACCGCGAGACCGGAGAGGCGGCGGAAGACGTCGTGGCCGCCCTTGCCGATGGCGAGCGCGTCGTCACGGTTCTTCAGCAGCTCGACGCCCTTGAGGTCGGCGCCGACCGCGAAGATGAACGGCTTGCCGGTGATACCGATACCGGTGATCGCACCCTCGGCAGCCTCCTTCTCGACCTGGTCGACGGCGGCGTTCAGGTTCGCCAGCGACTGCGGTCCGAAGGTCGTCGGCTTGGTGTGGTCCAGGCCGTTGTCCAGCGTGATGAGGGCGAACCTGCCCGCACCCGCCGGGAGGTCGAGGTGGCGGACGTGCGCCTGCGTGACGACCTCGCCCGGGAACAGCTCGGCTGCGCCCTTCAGAAGCTCAGTGGTGGAGCTCATGCCTGACCCTCGCTTCGCTCGGCCCGGCATTCGCTCAGGCTGCACCTCTTGTCTGTTCGCTCGCTGCGCTCGCTCACGCGTTGCCTCCGTCGAAGTTCGGGTTCTCCCAGATGACCGTCGCGCCCATGCCGAAGCCGACACACATGGTGGTCAGGCCGTAGCGGACACTCGGCTGCTCCTCGAACTGGCGGGCCAGCTGCGTCATCAGACGCACACCCGAGGAGGCCAGCGGGTGACCGTAGGCGATGGCGCCGCCGTACTGGTTGACACGCGCGTCGTCGTCGGCGATGCCGTAGTGGTCGAGGAAGGCGAGCACCTGGACGGCGAACGCCTCGTTGATCTCGAAGAGACCGATGTCACCGATCGACAGACCGGCCTTGGCGAGGGCCTTCTCGGTCGACGGGATCGGGCCGTAGCCCATGACCTCCGGCTCGACACCTGCGAAGGCGTACGAGACGAGGCGCATCTTGACCGGGAGACCGAGCTCGCGGGCGACGTCCTCGGCGGCGAGCAGCGAGGCGGTGGCGCCGTCGTTGAGACCGGCGGCGTTACCCGCGGTGACGCGGCCGTGCGCACGGAACGGCGTCTTCAGACCGGCCAGGGACTCCAGCGTCGTCCCCGGACGCATCGGCTCGTCGGCGGTGACCAGGCCCCAGCCCGTCTCACCGACCTCCGCGTTGGTGTTGCGCACCGAGATCGGTACCAGGTCCTGCTGGATCTTGCCGTTGGCGTACGCCTTGGCGGCCTTTTCCTGCGAGCGCACGGCGTACTCGTCGGCGCGGAGCTTGGTGATCTGCGGGAACCGGTCGTGCAGGTTCTCCGCGGTCATGCCCATGAAGAGGGCGGACTCGTCGACCAGTTTCTCCGACACGAAGCGCGGGTTCGGGTCCACGCCCTCGCCCATCGGGTGGCGGCCCATGTGCTCGACACCACCGGCGACGACGACGTCGTACGCGCCGAAGGCGATGGAACCGGCCGTCGACGTGACGGCGGTCAGGGCGCCCGCACACATGCGGTCGATGGAGTAGCCGGGCACCGACTGCGGCAGACCGGCCAGGATTCCGGCGGTCCGGCCCAGCGTCAGGCCCTGGTCGCCGATCTGGGTGGTCGCGGCGATGGCGACCTCGTCGATACGGGCGGGGTCCAGGTCCGGGTTGCGGCGCAGCAGCTCCCGGATGGCCTTCACGACGAGATCGTCGGCGCGGGTCTCGTGGTAGATGCCCTTCGGGCCCGCCTTGCCGAACGGGGTGCGGACGCCGTCGACGAAGACGACGTCCCGGATGGTACGAGGCACGATGGCTCTCCTCCAGGGTGCGGGATGGCACTGCTGCGGAGCACGCCTCGGAGGCGCGCCGCACCCCTTCATGCTACTTGCGGGTAACCAAGTGGGGTAGTCCCCGCGCCCGGAGCGGCGAACGTCACACTGGGTGAGGGGCCGCGTGAGGCGGCCGGGGCGCGACAGCGCCCCGGCCGCCCCGGGACATCAACCCGTGCAGGTCAGTGTCGCGTTCGCCCAGTCTCCGTGGTCCTGCCCATAGCCGTCGCCCGCGTTACCGACGACCAGGTCGAGGACCTTGGCGCCGGTCACATCGGCGTCCACCGCGAGGGCCTTCGCGTTCCCCCGCATGACCGGGGTCGACGCGACCTCCTTGCCGTCCGCGAGGACCTTGAAGGTGACGGAGCCGCCGCCGTTCGTCTCGTCGTCGACGCCCACCGAGGCGCTGAAGCGGGTGCAGGCCCCGCCCAGGTACACGGTGACGTCACTGTCGGCGTGGATGCCGAGCCCCTTCGCGTACGACGTGCCCGCGATCGACATCGGCTTCCCGTCACCGGCCTCGTCCTCACCGTTGGAGGTGTTCCGCTCCACCGGACCCCAGCCGTTGGTGGACATGAAGTCGAGGTCCGCGAGGTCGCGCGTGCCCGCACCGGGCGTCGAAGGCGGCGTGGCGACGCTTGTTGCGGCCGCCGCCGTCCCCTCCTGGTACCGCGCAGCAGCCGACAGCACCGTTGCCCATGGCCCGCTCTCGGTGGGCGCGGTGACCTTCCAGGTACGGGTCACGGTCTGCCCGGCCCGTACGTCACCCAGCGACTGGGTGGCCGTCGGCTCGGACTTCCACCCGTCCGGCAGCTGCAGGGTGAGCTCGGCGTCGCGGGCCGTGGAGCGCCGCGGCGCGAAGGTGGCCGTGACCTCGCCCGTGCCACCGCGGGTGATCGTGTCCGGGGCGCTGATGGTCACATCGGCGGTCGCGCGCGGATCGCGGTAGGCCGCGGCCGACCAGCCCGGCGAGGCGATGTTGCGGTAGCGCAGGGACGTGGTGTGGTTCCCGTACGCCTCCAGCGACACCTTGCCGAGACCGTCGCCGTCCGGGTCCTCGCCGATGACGGCGATCGCCACCGTGTTGTGACCGTTCGTGCGCAGCATGCCCGGCTGGACCGGGAACGTCGTCTGCGGACCCAGGTCGTTGACGTACATACCGACCATCCAGCCGTTGACGTACACCAGTGCCCGGTAGTTCTTCGCCTTGTCGTCCGCGAAGGTCAGCCCCATCGGGACGTCCTGGCCCTCCGGCAGGTCGAGGTCGAAGGTGGTGCGGTACCAGGAGACGCCGGGTGCGTTCGCGCCGCTGTGCGGCAGCGAGACGGAGGACCACTGGTCATCCGGGTAGCCCGGCAGGTACATGCCGTGCCGCTCGCCGTACAGACCGCCGGTGTTCAGATGTCCGCGCACCGGATCGGCCGGGTCCTCGCCGCCGAGCGCGCCCTGGATCCGCCAGCCGATCTGCTTGTCCGAGCCCACCAGGTGTGCCGCCGTCAGCCCGCGCGGCTGCTTGTGGTGGTCGTCCGCGGACCAGTCCTGCTCGTGCGCCGTGTGGGCCGAGAGGACGGCCAGCACATTGTCCTTGCCCGGCTTCAGCGTCCCGGCGGGGATGTCGAAGCTGTGCGTGGCGTCGTTGCTGCTGCCCAGGTACGTGCCGTTCAGCCATGCCAGATAGGCACCACCGTGCCCCGTGGTCGCGTCGACCTGCACCGCGGTCTCCGTACCGGCCGCCGTGAAGTGCCCCCGGTACCAGACCGAGCCGGCGTGGAAGCCGTAGTGGTCCACCGACATGGCCTGCTGGTCGACGGCGCGCCAGGCCGCGTCGTCGAATCCGGGCTGAGCCTCGGGCGTCTCGCGGTGGAACTTCCAGCCGCCCAGGGTCGGCAGGGTGACGGGCTTCGGCCCGGCGAGGCTCGCCCCGGTGGTGTCCAGGGCGCCCTTCGCGGGCTTGCCGTTCCAGGTGACGGACGTCGCCGGAGTGCCGGTGATGACGTGCAGCTGCGCCGCCTTGTCGGTGTCGCCGGTGAGCCCCAGCACGCCGTTCGCGTAGGAGCTGGTGCGCAGCAGCTCGGGGCCGCTCGCGAGGACCGGGCCCTGCGGGGTGTCGAGGCGCCAGTAGGTGTCGGCGGTCGCGTCGTCCGCGAGCAGCAGCAGGAGCGGGGTCGAGCTGCCGGGCGGGGTGATCAGCACCTTGGCCAGGCCGTCGTGCGCGTAGTTCAGCCGCAGATCGCCGCTCGCCGCGTCCCAGGTCTGCTCGACCTGACCGCTGAGCACCTGGACCTCGGGCCGGTCCGCGTAGCGCAGCACGGTCTCGCCGTCCTCGCCGTGCCGGCCGTACAGCAGCGCCACATCGCGCTCGCCGAAGGTTCCGTGCGTCATGATCTCGGAGGTCGAGTAGCGCAGCTGCTGATGGTCCATGGCGTAGTCGGAGACCAGCATCTTGGAGTCGCGGGCGTTGATCGTCAGCGCGGTGCCCGGCTTCTGCGGCACGGACGCGTAGTCGCCGAGCGTGAGATGCGTGGTGTCCTTCGCCTTGTTGTTCACGTCCTTGTGGCGCACGACCGTGATCCGGGTGCCGTTGTCCGGATTGCGCCGGTCACGGCGCAGCAGCGCGCTGTTCTCCGGCGCGGCCACGGTGACCTTCTCCGTCTTGGTCAGCGGCGCCACCGACTGCAGCATGTAGCCGAGCCGCTTCATGACCAGGTACTTCTCGGTCAGCTGACGGTCCTCGCGGATCGGCGCGCCATAGTCGTACGAGCTGTAGACCGACTCGGGCGACGCCAGCCACCCCCAGGACGTGCCGCCGTACGCCATGTAGAAGTTCTGCATCGTCGCGCCCGAGGCGATGTTGTTCTCGTAGGCGGCCTTCGCGAAGTCACCGTTGGTGAGCTGCCGGCACTTGTCGTAGCCGCGGCCGCCCCACGGGTCGAAGGCGCCGCTCTGGAACTCCGCCAGGAACAGCGGCTCGCCGGGCTTCTTCTCGCCCGAGAAGTCGGGCAGGTCATGCCAGACGTCCGGCTTGGAGCAGTTGAAGCCCTGGGGATACGCGTCGTACCCCTCGATGTCGAGTTCCTTGGTGAAGAGGCCGAAGTGATTGCCCGTCAGCGGCACGGTGATGCCGTCGGCGCGCGCCTTGTCGACGAGGTGCCGCATGTACGCGTGCCCGTCGTCGGTGTCCTGGTAGTACTCGTTCTCGACCTGATAGGCGATCACCGTGCCCGTGCCGTTGGTGAGCTGGTGCCGGGCGATGATCGGGTCGATCTGAGACAGCCACTCGTCGGAGGCGGCGAGATAGTCGGGCGCGGTGCTGCGGGCCCTGCCCTTCTGGGTGAGCAGCCAGCCGGGGAAGCCGCCGCCGTCGGTCTCCGCGTTGATGTAGGGGCCGGGCCGCGCGATGACGTAGATCCCGACCTCCTCCGCGATGTCGAGCAGCCTGTCGACGTCGCGGAGGCCCTTGAAGTCGTACACGCCGGGCTTGGGGGAGTGGAAGTCCCAGTCGAAGTAGATCGACGTCGCGTTGTAGCCGCCCGCCTTCATCTTCTGCAGGACGTCGCGCCACGCGTCCGGGCTGGGCAGCCGCCAGTAATGGAACTCGCCGGACCAGATGGACAGCGGCTTGCCGTCGATGGTCATGGACGTGTCGTCGTAGCCGACCGTGTGAGCGGGCTTCGCCGCCTGCGGCCGGGCCTGCGCGGGCGCTTCGGCGGTGAGGCCGAAGGAGCCCAGCGCGAGCGCGGTCAGCGCGACGGTGAGCCCGCGGGCCGCCCGTCTCGCGACCCGAGGGCGTGATGGCATGGGCATGCCATTCCTTTCTGAAAGCGACGTGCTGAGAGAAAGTGTTGCGACACGCAGCTTAAGACTGTTGGTCCATGTTGGAAACAGTCTTGTCTTGGTGAATCTTGTGTCGGCGGCGGGCGTGCCAGGGTGTGCGGCGCCGCCGACACGGCGATGTGGGGACCGGTAACGCGGGACCCGAGGCCGTCAGGCGCGGCCGCGGGCCGCACAACCTGGCCCGAATTCGACCTCGGTAACGGCCTCCCCCGCAACAGGGAGTGGATCGGCGAGCGGCGTCGTGCGGCTTCGACGACAACGCCGAAGGGGGCCCCTCCCTGCTCGAGCGAAGCCGAGAGCTTGGGGGAGGAGTCGCAGGGCGTCGGGAGCCCGCTCCCAGTCGCGGGGGAGGCCGTAAGCCGCTCAGGCGGCCTCGGCCAGCGCGCGGACCAGCAGCGGCGCCACCTGTGCGACCTGCCAGCGCCGCGCCCCGTACGAGGTGAGCGCGTCCTCGACCGCGCCCGGCGTCGGATTCTTCGGCGGCTCCCAGCAGACGCGGCGCACCGTGTCCGGCGTGATCAGGTTCTCCTGCGGCATGTGCAGCCGCTCGGCAAGCTCCGACACCGCGGCGCGGGCCGCCGACAGCCGGGCGGCGGCCGCCGGGTCCTTGTCCGCCCAGGAACGCGGCGGCGGGGGGCCCGCGAGAGGCTGACCCGGCTGAGGGAGCTCGGCTTCGGGCAGCGCCTTGGCCCGGTCGACGGCCGCCTGCCACTGCTCCAGCTGACGCCGTCCCATTCGGTGACCGAAGCCGGGCAGGGCGGTCAGGGCCTGGACGTTGACCGGCAGCGAGAGGGCCGCCTCGACGATCGCCGCGTCGCCGAGCACCTTGCCGGGCGAGATGTCCCGGCGTTGCGCGATCTGGTCGCGGGCGTTCCACAGCTCCCGCACGACCGCCATCTGGCGGCGACGGCGCACCTTGTGCATACCGGACGTACGACGCCACGGATCCTTGCGCGGGGGAGCGGGCGGCGCCGAGGCGATCGCGTCGAACTCCTCCTGCGCCCACTCCAGCTTGCCCTGGCGGTCGAGCTCCCCTTCGAGTGCGTTGCGCAGATCGATCAGCAGCTCGACATCGAGTGCGGCGTAGCGGAGCCAGGGGTCGGGCAGCGGGCGGGTGGACCAGTCGACGGCGGAGTGCCCCTTCTCCAGCGCGTAGCCGAGTACGCTCTCGACCATCGCACCGAGCCCGACCCGCGGGAATCCGGCCAGCCGTCCGGCGAGCTCGGTGTCGAAGAGCCCGGTCGGGGTCATCCCTATTTCGCGCAGACAGGGCAGGTCCTGGGTGGCGGCGTGCAGGATCCACTCGCTGCCCTGCAGTGTCTCGCCGAGCGACGACAGGTCGGGGCAGCCGACCGGGTCGATCAGCGCGCTGCCCGCACCCGCACGGCGCAGCTGTACGAGATAGGCGCGCTGGCCGTAGCGGTAGCCGGATGCGCGTTCGGCATCGACGGCGACGGGGCCGGTGCCCGCGGCGAAGGCCGCGACCACCCGGGCGAGGGCGTCGTCGGAGGCCGCCACCGGGGGAATGCCCTCGCGAGGTTCGAGCAAGGGGATCGGCGCCGGGGCGACGTCGTCCGGGGGAGCGCCCCCGGTGGTTCGCAGTGAAGTGTCTGCTGCGGTCTCTTGGGCGTCGGTCACGTGTCAAGGGTATCTGTGTATGCGCGGCGCCCGTCGACGGAACGTTCCGTCGGACGGCGGCCCTGTAATGTAAAAAAACCCGTGCCGAAAAATGTTAAACCCCGCCCCGGGTCCCGGGGGAGGTGTTTA
>NZ_JBEZKL010000188.1:0-10511 GCF_040704695.1 Streptomyces sp. NPDC048411 | reverse complement strand
ACATCTACGACCCGGTCGCCAACATCACCGCCGCCGCCAACTACGCCGCCCACCGCTACGGCTCCATCGACCACGTCAACTCGGCCTACTGACCGGACGTGCCGGTAGTACGGCCGAACCCGGCCAGAACATGCCCCGGTCCTGTCCTGACGTGGTGACCGAGACATAGGCATGGGGGTCTTCCCGGGCTCCCCGCCCTCGAACAGGCCCGCTCGGCGGGCAGGTTCATCCCGGTCCACGCACACCCGTTGGGCCCGGACCCTGAGGGCGGAGACGGCTGAGCGCGTGGAGGCCGACCACGTGGCATCCGAGGCAGGGGCACGCGGTCCCATGCCTCGAACGTGGTGATGCCGTCGGTGTACGGCTACTCGAACCGTGTGGTGTCGCCTGCTCCTCGGCGCACGATCGTGGCTTCGCCTTCGGAGAAGTCGATGACCGTCGTGGGTTCGGTGCCGCAGTCACCCGAGTCGACCACCGCGTCGACTTCGTGGTCGAGCCGCTCCTTGATCTCCCAGCCCTGTGTCATCGGCTCGTCCTCGTCGGGCAGGAGCAGGGTGCTGGAGAGCAGCGGCTCACCGAGCTCGGAGACCAGGGCCTGGGTAACCACGTGGTCGGGAATGCGGACTCCGACCGTCTTTTTCTTCGGGTGCAGCAGCTGACGCGGCACCTCCTTCGTCGCCGGGAGGATGAAGGTGTAGCTCCCGGGCGTGGCTGCCTTGATCGCGCGGAACACATCGTTGTCGACGTGTACGAACTGACCGAGCTGCGCGAAGTCCTGGCACATCAGGGTGAAGTGGTGACGGTCGTCGAGGTTCCGGATCGAACGGATCCGGCCGATGCCGTCACGGTTGCCCAGCTGGCATCCCAGTGCGTAGCAGGAGTCCGTCGGGTACGCGACGAGCGCACCGGAGCGGATGGTCTCAGCCACCGTGCTGATGGTGCGCCGCTGAGGATTTTCGGGGTGCACGTCGAAGTACTTCGCCATTGTCCGAGCTTATGTGATCCGGACTGCCGTGGTGAGGAACAGGATCGGGGACGTCGGCGAGAACCCCGGCGAGTCCGGTGCAGGGCGGCGACGTACGACCGCCATGCCCCGGGCATGGTTCGGCGGCCGTCGAACTCTTCCGTCAGCCCGCTCACGGACGCCAGTACCGCCCGGTACAGGGCGGAGGCGTTCGGCATGCCGCCCACCTCGGTGCCGAGCGTGACGTAGACGAGCGGTTCTTTGCCGGCGTGCCACCGGTCCGGCAGGGCGTTCGGGACGGGTGGCTGATGGTAGCGCCGGCTCACCGCGTACGGCGAGGGGTCCAGGGAAGCGGGGAGCCGGGTCAGATGCGGGGAGGACCGGAGCCGTTCCGCGATGCCCGCACCGTGCGAATCGAGTACCGGGCGGAGCAGTTCGTCGGTGGACTCGGCGAACTGCGCGGCAGAAACGGCGACCTGGGCATGGGGGACACCGTGCCGCTCGGCCGCCACCACCGATGCGAGCTCGTACATCTCGTGCAGGACGAGATCCGGCCGCCACTCCCGGCAGAGCTCCTCCAGCGTCGGCAGCATGGCGGTGATGCACAGTCTGCCGAACACCTCCCTGGTCATCAGGGACACGCCCTCGTCCGCGGGCAGCCCCAACACCCGCATCATCAGCGGCACGAGCTCGGCCTCCGGCGGCTCCCCGCCGATGCGGTCGGGCTGTTTCCGGGCCGCCAGTAACGGTTCGAGCTTCGGCGGCGCGACGACGAGGACATCGTCCCCACGCGCCGCGCAGGCGTCGAGGAACGGGACAAGCGGGCTGAAGTGGCCCGATCCGCTGGTCGAGGCGACAAGGACACGCATGGCACGAGCGTAGGGATCGGTTACCCACACCCACAGGGCCGCATTGCGCCGACTTCCGGCAATCCGCTGCCGTCCCGCCTTGCTGCCCGCCCACCGCTCCCCGGCGGCGGTACGGACCCGGTGACGGGGCCCACGCGCAACCCGTCCGGTGGATTCGTGGTGCTGCAAGCAGACGTACGAGGGAAGGAGAGTGAAATGCCTGAACTCTCCGCACCCGTGATCAAGCTCGTACGGCAGACCACCGAGCCTGTCGCGGCGCAGACCCTGCGCTCGACGGCGGCCGCGGTCATCTCCTATGTCGTCGCGGTGTGGACCCTTCCTCAGCCTGTACCGCTGACGGCTCCACTGACCGCGCTCCTCGTCGTCCAGGTCACCCTGTACGCGACACTCACCACGGGCATCCGGCGCGTCAACTCCGTCGTCGTCGGGGTGCTCATCGCCATCGGCTTCAGCGCCCTGGTGGGTCTGAACTGGTGGAGCCTGGGTCTGACGATCTTCAGCTCGCTGATCATCGGACGGATGGTGCGGGTGGACGAGTTCGTGCCGGAAGTCGCCATCAGCGCGATGCTCGTCCTCGGCGTCTCCCAGGTCGCCGCCACCGCCTGGGACCGCGTTCTGGAGACCCTGATCGGTGCGGGCGTCGGCCTGTTGTTCAACCTGCTCGCACCGCCCGTATGGGTGCAGAACGCGGGCGTGTCCATCGACGAACTGGCGCGGGAGATGGGACGGATGTTCCGGGCCATTGGCGAGGAGGTCGGCGGCCACATCTCCGTCCCGGAGGCGGCGGCGAGACTGCACGACGCCCGCAGACTGGACCACGACATCGTGGCCGTCGACGCCTCGCTCCGGCAGGCCGAGGAGAGCCTCCTGCTCAACCCCCGGATCCGGCAGGGCCTTCTGTACCGCATCGTCCTGCGTACCGGACTCGACACACTGGAGATCTGTGCCGTTGTCCTCCGTGTGCTGGCCCGCACGCTGACGGACCTGGCCAAAGCCCGGACCGGGGAAACCATGTTCCCGCAGGACGTGGCCGCTTCGCTCCGGGAACTCTTCGCGCAGATGGCCGACGCCATCGAGAGCTTCTCCACGCTGATCACCACCCCGGTGTCCGCCAATGCCGAGGAGGCGGAGTCGCGACTTGCCGCCGCACTGGCCGCCAGTCGCGCCACTCGGGACGTGGTGGCCGACCTTCTGCTGGAGGACGTCCAGGAGCACCCCCGACAGTGGCAACTGCACGGTGCGCTGCTCGCCGAGGTCGACCGCATTCTCGATGAGCTGGACATCGACAAACGCGCTGAACGCCTTGGCGAGGAACTCGACCGCCACTCCGCTGAACTGCACGAACGCCGTCCCCGGCTCGCCGCACTGCGGCGGCGGCTCGGCAGCCACCGGGCCCCGCAGCCGACCGTCCCGGGAGGGTGAGGGTGAGGGCGAGGCGAGATCGAGACCGAGGAATATGACGAGGGATTGGAGCGGCTCCTGCCCACCTCGCATCCGGTCGCCCAGCCGACCCCGGGTCCCCAGGGCAAGGTCCCCGCGGACCGGGAGCGGCAGCTGCACTGAAGCCGCGCTCCTCACCCACCGGCAGACGCACGGGTCCTCAGGCACGGATCGGTGATCCCGCCGGGACAGGCGAGACGGTCGATGTCCCAGCCGGCGCGCCCCGCTCCGGCCTGATAGGCGCTTTCGTAGAAGGCGAGTACGGCCGCACGGGGATCGCTCTCGGTGCGGGCCGCGTCGTACGGCAGCACCGCCAGGTGGCTGCCGCCACGATCCACCCATTGCGCCGACACCGGAGTGAGCGGTTCCTCCGCCAGCCGCGCCGGTTCGGGAGCGGTGTACGAGTAGAACGCGGGCGCGGCGAACGTGTCGTCACCGAACCAGAAACCGAAGCTGATCACTTCCCGGGAGTAGGCCTCTCGCGTCACCGGGTCGATCTGCTGGGGCTGGTCGATCTGACGCTCCGCAAAGCGGGTGTGAGCAATATCGAAGGTGTGCCAGAAATGGTGCACGGGGCTGACTTTCCCCGAAAATCGCGCGGCGAATTCCTCCAGTACCAGGGCCACTTGACTGAGGACCTGCCAATACCGGTTGGCCTGTTCGGGATCGTATGCCGCGTGCTCCGTATCCTCGGCGAACGGCCGGTCGGCGTCAGGCAGATCGAATGGCTTGGGCAAATTGATATCCACCTTGATGCCCAGCGTGTCCAGGGCAGCCATGACCTTCTGGTGGAAGGACGCCACGGACTGGCCCGAAAGCGGGAACGAGACCATCACGCCGTCCAGTCTTGTGATGACGAGTCGATGGCCGACGAAGTCGAAGTCCACCGTGAAAATCGGGTTTCCGTCGATCTGCCCCATGGGGCGGGTGGTGATACCGCGGCCCGTGAGGTGAAACGGAACGTTCCACCAGTGATTGCGCCGGACACTGGCCGCGAGGCGGATCTTTCCGACGACCTGCGCGAAGCGGTGGAGCGTCTCTTTGGTGTCACGCCACTCGGCGAGCGGCATGGGCGGGAACAGCTCCATCGCCATCACCTCTCTCGTGCTGCCGGACGGTTCCGGCGGGTGGGCAGGGCGTTCTTCCGCACCATCATGGCCACGCCGAAGGTGTGCGGCATCTCGTGCGGCCGCCATGGTGTCGTTCGCGTGAACCTGCACGACCTGGCCGGTGGGCGGCCACTCGCGCGCCGCAGTCGGCGCAGGCGGGTGACGCGCGGTCGCTCCCGGCCGTTTCCCCGGGGACGCCCTTCCCGGCGAGTCGAAGGCCGGGTGCCTGCCCCTGACGCCAAAATCTCCTGAATGTCGCAATTTTGGCGATAAAGGGAAGTTGCTCGCTGCTCTGGTGAATGCGTAACCCGAGCAGGCCCGAGGGTCTGCGCGCCGGGCAAATCGCCCTTTTCGGACCGAGTGGCGAGAGTCACCTTCCGGGCCCGCGGACGCAGCGACGTGTCGCCCGGTTCCCTTCTGCGCCAAGAAAGTTGGCTTTGCGGACCGGGGTGGATTGCGAAAATTTCCGCGACTCGATCTTGTAAATGAATTGTGATCGAGAAATGGGGGCTTGTTCAGGTCGGAGTTTCTCGCCTACGGTCACCGTCAATCCGGATGGAACGCCGAATCCTGCCGCCGTCCGGGAACCCGACCATTCACGTACGGCAGGAGCGGGGGACCCGCGCAATCCGCCGATCCGGTATCCGGAACGGCTAGGGGTGAAGTCGTATTCCCATACGGCGAGGCAACTCCAGCCTCAACCCGACAGCTCACCTCGTAGGCGACGGAGAGGAATGCGCCATGCCCGCACAGGTTAACCACCGTCGTCGTAAGTCCAGTTCGCTGACTCGCGGATTCATCGCCGTGAGCACGGGCGGAGCCGCTCTCGCGCTTCCGATGATCGGGGCAACCGTTGCCTCGGCAGCGCCGGCGCAGCCTGCCACCGCCGCCGTCGCCAAGACAGTGGCGCCCGCTGCCGCCCCCGCCAAGCCGACTGCCGTGCGGGCAGCTACGCCCACCGTCTATTCCGTGATAGCCGGCGATTCCCTTTACAAGATCGCCCTGAGCTATTCCGTGAGCGGCGGTTGGCAGCAGCTGTACAAGGACAATCGAGCGGTCATCGGAGCAGACCCCGGCGTCCTTCACGCGGGCCAGAAGCTCACCATCGGCGCCACCGCGCCCGCGGCAGTCGAGTCCACGACGGCCACGAGTACCGCCGCTGCCGTCACCGCGAAGCCTGCGACGTACACGAACGACCTCGACGGCTGGATCAAGGAGTCGCTGGCCGTCATGGCCCAGCACGGCATCCCCGGCAGCTACAATGGCATCCACCGCAACATCATGCGCGAGTCCGCGGGCAACCCCCGGGCCATCAACAACTGGGACTCGAACGCCGCCAAGGGCACGCCGTCCAAGGGGCTCCTGCAGGTCATCGACCCCACGTTCCGGGCCTACCATGTGCCCGGTACGTCGATGGACCCCTACGACCCGGTCGCCAACATCACGGCCGCGTGCAACTACGCCGCCGCCAAGTACGGCTCGATCGACAACGTGTTCGGGGCCTACTGACGCCCGGTTGCGTTGATTCAGGCATGACGGGTGGCGAGGGTCCGATGGGGCTTCGCCACCCGTTCCCGTCGGTGTAGTGCACGGGAGACCATGCAGAAGTCGAGAAGTCAGCCCGCCTCGCTTCGCATCCGGCGGCGTCGTCGGATGTCACGCACCAGCTGCCAGAGAGTAGTGGCCTGCAGCAGGCATGCACACGCGACTGACCATCCCGACTCATCTCCGGCCGGATACGCCTGCAGCGCACCCATGACGAGCATGAGGCAGAGCAGAACACCCAACGCCGATATGGCCAGGCCGACCCGATCGGTCACCTGTGAATGGTCATGGATCAATCGAATCGATGCCTAGGGTGGGACCAGGTTCGGGCCACTGAGGCCGGCCCGCCTGACGCACGGCATTGATCCGGGGCGCCTCCGTCGGGCGCATGTTACCCATCGGTATGTAGTGACTTAACGCGCGAACAGCAGTAGAACCAGTTTCACTCTCTGGAGAGTGAGGCGTGTCACATGAGTGACTTTACCATGCACAATGCAGGCCCCAAGGGCGTTTCGCGTCGAAGGTTCATCGCAGGAACTGGTTCTATTTTAGGAGCCGTGGCCCTCGCGGGTCACACCACCCCGGCCCAGGCCGGGGTCGGCTCCGCAACCGCCCCGATCGACTCCGGGGCCCATGTCCCGGCCCTGGTCATCGGCACCGGATACGGCGGCTCCGTTGCCGCGCTGCGTCTCGCGCAGGCAGGCGTCGACGTGCACATGGTCGAAATGGGCATGGCCTGGGACACCCCCGGCCCGGACGGCAAGATCTTCGCCAACACGACCTCCCCGGACAGTCGGTCGTACTGGCTCCGCACCAGGACCAAGCAGCCCCTCAGCAACTTCCTCGGCTTCCCCATCGACAAGAACATCACTCGCGCCACGGGGATCCTCGACGCCGAGGAGTTCAGCGGGATCACCGTCTACCAGGGCCGCGGCGTCGGTGGCGGCTCGCTGGTCAACGGTGGGATGGCGGTCACTCCCAAGCGTGAGAACTTCGGAGCCATTCTCCCGTCGGTGGACGCCGACGAGATGTACGACATCTACTACCCGCGCGCCAATGCCGGGCTCGGGGCCGGCACCATCGACCCGGCCTGGTTCGACACCGCCGCGTGCTACCAGTACGCCCGGGTCGGCCGTGAGCAGGCCCAGCGTTCCGGCTTCCCGTTCGTCTTCGTGCCCACCGTGTACGACTGGGACTACATGAAGCAGGAAGAGGCCGGAACCGTCCCCAAGTCGGCGCTGGCCGGCGAGATCCTCTACGGCAACAACTACGGCAAGAAGTCGCTGCAGAAGACGTACATCGACCGGATCAGGGCCACCGGCAGGGTCGTCATCTCGCCGCTCCACAAGGTCACTTCGGTCGCCACGGCGACAGGTGGCGGTTACACGGTCGTCATCGACCAGATCGACACCGGCGGTGTCACCACGGCCACCAAGACGGTGACCGCCGACCGGGTGTTCTTCGCGGCCGGCAGCGTGGGCACCAGCAAGCTGCTGGTGAAGCTGAAGGCCACCGGCGCGCTCGCCGGCCTGAACAACGAGATCGGTCAAGGGTGGGGCGACAACGGCAATGTCATGTGCGGCCGGGCCAACCACATGTGGGACCCGACCGGCAGCCTCCAGGCGTCCATTCCCACGGGCGGCATCGACAACTGGGCTGCCGGTGGCGCGTTCGCCGAAGTCGCGCCGCTGCCCACCGGGATCGAGACGTACGCGTCGTTCTACCTGTCCATCACCAAGAACCCGAACCGGGCCGCGTTCTCCTGGAACGCCGCGACCGGCACGGTCGACCTGAACTGGCAGACCGCCTGGAAGCAGCCGTCCATCGATGCCGCCAGGACGATCTTCGACCGGATCAACCAGAAGGAGGGGACGATCTACCGGACCGATCTCTTCGGCACCTACAAGATCTGGGGCGACCACCTCACGTACCATCCGCTCGGCGGCGCGGTGCTGAACCGGGCCACGGACAACTACGGCCGCCTGCACGGCTACTCCGGCCTGTATGTCATCGACGGCTCGCTGATCCCCGGCAACACCAGCGTCAATCCGTTCGTCACCATCACCGCGCTCGCCGAACGGAACATCGAGAAGATCATCGCCACCGACCTGTGACGGTCAACGGCCGGGAAGCGCGCACCTGGTGTCGAGGCCCAGCACATGGTTGAGCCGGCCGAACGCCAGCCATGATCCGATGCTCATGCTCAGCTCCACGATCTCGGGCTGGCTGTAGTGCGCGGTCATCCGGGACCAGAACGCGTCGTCGAGGTTGTGGTGATCCAGGGCGTACCGCTCGGCGTATTCGGCGGCCAATCGGGTCCGGTCGTCGAACACGTCGGTGGTACGCCACTGGGTCACCGCGTCGGCGAATTCCTCCTCGACCTTCACGCCGTCCCGTTCGGTCCGCCAGTCGAGGCAGAAGGCGCACCCGTTGATCTGGGCGATCCGCAACCGCGCGGCTTCGAACTCGCGCAGTCCCAGGGTCGTGTGGGCGTACACCGACAGCGAGAAGTTCGATGCGGCGATCCCGATCCCCGGCACCATCTCACCCCACACGTACTCGATCGCGTCCTTGCCCTCGGGGATGTCGATGTTCATGGATGTCTCCTTCCGAGCCTGCCGACTGCTGGGCGCAGCGGGACGTCGAGCGCGTCGTAAAGTCCTGGTTCCGCGTCCACGAGCCAGTCGATGGCGCTCACGAGCCGGCCGACCGCGGTGGCGTTCCCGCCCGCGGACCTGTTCTCGCCCTCGTCGGTGGCTTCGACCGTGACCTCGATGCGCGGGCGGCCCTCGATGATGACTCGATGTGCGCCGTCCCCGTCGGGCGGCGTCGGCCAGTCCGGTGCGCAGGAGGGGTGGATGCGCGTGATGTGCTCGATGACGATGCGGGGTTCGCCCCCGACGATGCCCTTCACTTCGAACCGCACGGCGCCCTGGGTGCCGGCCTCGAACGTGCCCATGGTCCTGGTGCTCACCGTGGCGTCGAGTGGGCGTCGGTCCAACGTCTCGCGGATGTCGTCGAGTTCGGCTCCCAGTGCCCTGGCCATCAGCCGTATCTGTCCTCCCCACACCATGGTCGGGACGGTCGGTGCGAGCATCAGCGGCTCGTACTCCATCGGCTGGCCCATGCCGACCAGGTGCCGGACCGATTCCTCCTGGTCGTACGTGGAGTAGTCGAAGATCTCCTGACAGCGGATCACGTCGACGGAGGTGCCGAGTCCGCTGATCAGCAAGGGGAGGACGTCGTTGCCCCAGCCGGGGTCGACACCGGAGACGAACAGCGAGCCGCCACCCTCCGCGACGGCGGCCAGCACCGGATCCCGCAGCTCCGGCGGGGCGCCCAACTGGTCGTACAGTGCGTACAGCGCGGGGGTGACAACCACGGCTCCGGCCCGGATCGCCCTGCTGATGTCGGCGAGGGCCTCGTCGGGGCGGATGTCGCCGGACGCGGCGTACACGACGGCCCGGGGACCGGTGGCCAGCACGGCATCGACGTCGTCCACCGCCGTGACCCCCAGCGGACGACCGAGCCCACCGAGTTCGCCCGCGTCGCGCCCCACCTTGTCGGGGTTGTGGACGAGTACGGCGGTGAGCTCGAGCGCCGGATGGGCCTCGACAGCGCGGATCGCGGCGCGGCCGACATTTCCCGTGCCCCAGACAACCGTGGAAATCATGCGCGGAGGGTAGCGAGAGGGCCTGTCACTTCCTAGTGCCGCGACGCGACAAGTTTGCCGGGCGGGGCAGGGGCCGGCCGCCATGTCTGGCGCACGTGGCTTGCAGGCGCAACCTGAGGATGAGCCGGGGCGGGCGGCTCACCGCAAAGGGCAGGCCCGCCGAGCTCTCGCGTGTGACGCATGCCGTGTCCCCGGCCCTGGATAATGCCGGTCATGCCCTCCCTGGTTGCTCCCGCGATTTCCGTCGGCGCTCTTGCCACGTCCGATCAGCCGGTCCTGCCGGTCGAGGGTGATGCGTTGCTGCGCCCCTGGACGCTTGATGACGCTCCGGCGGTGCTGGAGGCGTTCCAGGATCCCGCGATTCAGCGTTGGCATGTGCGTACGGCTGACTCCGTGGAGGAGACACGGGACTGGATCGTGGCCTGGCAGCGCGGGTGGCGGGAGGAGACGGGCGGTCACTGGGCGGTCGTCGACGCCGGAGGTGACACGTTGCTGGGCAGGATGTCCTTGAAGTCGTTCGACCTTGCGGACGGCACGGCCGACGTCGCCTACTGGATGGTGCCGTCAGCGCGCGGCAATGGTGTCTGCCCTCGCGCGGTCAGGGCGCTGGCCCGCTGGGCGTTGGGTCCGGGAGGTTTTCACCGCCTCGAACTCGAGCACTCGACCGCCAATCGCGCATCCTGCCGCGTCGCGGTCAAGGCCGGGTTCGAGGAGGAGGGCGTCCGTCGCGGGGCGGCGCTGCATGCGGACGGCTGGCACGACATGCACGTCCATGCCCGTGTCCGTCAGGGCTGACGGGACGCCGTGCGCTCGGGACCGGAGCGCTGGTCGATGATTCCGGCGGTGCCGAAGACCAGTGTCGGGAAGTTCGATAAAAAGGTGATCCGCAAGCAGTACGCGGCGGGCGAGCT
>NZ_JBEZKL010000187.1:0-10773 GCF_040704695.1 Streptomyces sp. NPDC048411 | reverse complement strand
GCGAAGACACGTTGCTGCCCCGGATCCTCGTGGTGTTCATGTTCGCCAACATGGCCGACAATGCCCTGTTCACCGTACTGCTGCCCACCTTGGCCGAGCAGGTGCTCGACAACCCGCTCACCCTGGGGCTTTCGGTCGCTGCCTTCGGCGCCGGCGCCCTGGCGGGCGCGGTCCTGTTCGGCACGGTTGGGCATCGGTTCCCCCGGCACGTAATCCTGACCGGCGCGTTGCTGATTTCCGGGGCCCCGAAGTTCTTCGTCATCGCCGCGATGCCCGGAACTCCCACGCTTGTCGTCACCATGGCTCTCGCCGGCATCGCTGCTGGACCAGTGAACCCGCTGTTGACCGCTGTCCAGTTCAGCCGTATTCCCTCGGAGCTCCGGGGACGCGTGTCCGGCGCGATCGTGGCCGCGGTTGTGGCCGCGGTGCCGGTGGGCATTTTCGGCGCCGGCCTGCTGGTCGCCATGACCAGCCTCACCACGGCTTTGCTCGTGATCGCGGCTGGTTATCTCCTGGTCAGCCTCTATCCCGCAGTGCATCCCGCGTGGCGAGCCGCCACCCCATGACCTCCAGATCGATCGACCTGCCGGCCGGCGGTGGCCGGGCCACCGCCTCACTCCTGGCCACCGTCGGTTCGCCGGACAGCACCGCCTCGTCGAACCCGACGACTGGCCCGACACCCTGCCCGCCACGGTGCTCGGCGCTATCCGCCAGGCCCCGGCCATCAATAACGACGCCACCATGCGCAACCTCCGCGACACCGGCGAAAACCGCTGATAGCCGTATGCACAAGGCGATTCAATCGCTCAAGATCGCCCTACTATTCCTTCCGGCCGTATCTCGGCTGACCCCTCGAAGAAGTCGATGCTGGAGGCGTGGGCGAACGGGTTCGACGGGTCGTCGTGGCCATCCGGAAAGCAGCCCGTCCCAGTCGTCTTCGTCGGCGGACTTTGCAACAGCCCTGCACCGGTCGGTCCTGCCCGTACTCGCAGGTTGCGGATGTCCCCAGCCACGCGCGCCCACCCTGGCTGCAGCCGCCAGTAGGCGGTCACCGTCCGGCGGCCCGCGCTTCTTCGCCGCGATGGCCGCCATCGCCCGAAGGGCGGCGGCCTCCACCCCGGCGTCTGCGCGAACCGCGTGTGACCGCTGTTGGTTCCGCCGGAGAACTTCGAGCACGACACTTTTTCGTGATCACGGGCGAATTGGACATTCCGGATTATCATATCCCATTTATATATTTGAGGGACCCCTGGTGATTTCGGTGACGCGGCAATACTTTGTGCCTCTCGCTGTGTGGTGCTTGCCGAGGGGGCACTGTGGTGCGTCGCTGGGTTCGTCTTGCGGAGTTTAGAATTCCTCTTCTCGGAGCCCGCTGGATATCCGGCGTGACCGCTCTGGCAGTGACCGTCGGGCTGACCGGCGCGGTTGTCGCCACACCGGCCGCTGCGGACGGCGGCGCTCAAGCAGGTGTGACGGTCGCCGACGATCTACTCGCGGCGCGGGTGGCGGCCCGGTTGAGCGGTCATCGTGTCGAGGCTGCCGCAGAGCGGTCGGAGACCGCGACGACGTGGGTGAATCCCGACGGATCGCTGACGACGGAGATCACGGCAGGGCCGACCCGGTTCCAGAAGGACGGCACGTGGCTGCCGGTCGACTTGGACCTGGTGGCCGACGCCTCGGGTGTGCGCCCGCAGGGGCACCCCCGCGGCCTGACGCTGGCGCGGGGCGGGCTGCAGGGCGAGCCGTCCCTGGCCGCGGCGCAGAAGAGCGTCGGCCGTGACCTGGTGACGCTGGGCAGCGGCGGCGATCGGGTGTCGCTGCAGTGGAAGGGTGGCCTGCCGACTCCGACGCTGGAGGGGCGGACGGCGACGTACCGGGATGCCTTCCCCGGCGCGGATCTGGTGGTCTCCGCGACGCGTACGGGCTTCGAGCAGTACGTGGTGCTCCGGGAGCGGCCAAAGGCGGGCTTCAGCTACACGCTGCCGTTGTCGTCTCCCGGGTTGAAGGTCCGTCAGGCAGCTGGCGGGTCGGTGGAGTTCACTGATGCCCGCGGTGTGGTGCGGGCGGTGATGCCGGCTCCGGTGATGTGGGACGAGCAGGTCGATGCCCGTTCGGGGGACCGGGTGAACCGGGCCCGGGTGGCGATGAAGGTCGTCGCCCGCAAGGGCGGCGCGGACCTGGTCCTGACACCGGACGCCGACTACCTTGCGGCCCTTGCCACGCAGTACCCGGTCACGATCGACCCGTCGACGACGGCCCTGGCCGGTTTGTTCGACACCTACGTCCAGCAGGGCGAGACCACCGACCTGTCCGGGGACGTCGAGCTGGACTGGGGCAACCCGGGGACGACGAACGCCGACGGGACACCCCGCACCGCGCGGTCCTTCGTGACATGGAAGACCGCACCGCTGGCGGACGCGGTGGTCTCCTCGGCGAAGCTGTCGCTGTTCAACTTCCACTCGGCGAACCCCGACTGCCTGGCCTACCCGTGGGAGGTGTGGTCCACCACGACCGCCTCCACCTCAAGCCGGTGGACGGCGCAGCCGACCTGGTCGACGAAGTACGCGACGTCCACCGAGACCAAGGGCAACGCGGCGTGCACGGCGGACGGCTGGATCAACGCGGACGTCACGTCCCTGGCCCAGTCGTGGGCGACGGCCGCTGCGGACACCTCCACGCTCGGGCTGCGGGCGTCCAGTGAGACCGTGGTGGCGCAGTGGAAGCGGGTGAACTCCGCGCAGGCGGCGTCTAATCCGCCGAAGCTGACGGTGACGTACAACCAGCGCCCCCGGGCCGGCACCAAGCAGGAGGCCGGACCGCCGTTCTTCTCCTACTCCGGCGACTACACCGTCTCCACCACGACGCCGACACTGCGGGACACGTTCGTGGACCCCAACGGCGACAAGGTCACCGGCACCTTCCAGGTCTACAACTCCGCCGGCACCACGCAGATCGGCTCCAACATCGTCTCGACCGCGGTCGCCTCCGGGTCGGCGGCATCGGTGAAGGTGCCCTCCGGGCTCCTGACCAACGGCACCACCTACACGTTCCGCACCATCGCCGGTGACGGCGCCCTGACCGGCAGCACCTGGTCGGCCTGGAAAACCTTCACCGTCGACACCACCGCCCCCTTGGCACCGGCGTCGGTCACCTCCACCGACTACCCGAGCAGCAGCTGGGTCAAGGGCGCCGGCCAGGCCGGCTCCTTCACCGTCACCCCGCCGGCCGGCACCGACCACAACTGGATCGAATGGTCCCTCGACGGCGCCACCTGGACGAAGATCGCCACCGGCGGCGCGTCCACGGCCAAGACGTTCAGTGTCACACCGGCGACCAACGGCACCCACGTCCTGGCCGTGCGCAGCGTCGACGAGGCCGACAACCGCTCCGAGGAAGTCGAGTACACCTTCCACGCCGGCGCCGGCGGCATCATCAGCCCCGACCCCGGCACCCGCACCCCCCGCCGCCTTCTGCTCCAAGCCGAGGCGGACGCCACCAAGTACACCTCCGTGTCCTTCTCCTGGCGCCGATCGGCTGCCGACGGCTGGGTGGCGATCCCGCCCGGTGACGTCACCTCCGGCGGCACCCCGCTGACCACGTGGCCGGTGGCGGCGCCTTCGGGGAAGAACGCCCCGCTGGTGTGGAACGCCAGCGACACCGTCAACCCCGACGGCGCCATCGAGATCAAAGCCGACTTCACCGGGACCGGCTACCCCACCCAGTCCACCCCCGCCCAGATCGCCGTCGTCGACCGGGCCGCATCGGGAGCAGCGACGACCTCCGTCGGACCGGGCCAGGTGAACCTGCTGACCGGCGAGTTCAGCCTCGACGCCACCGACGCCTCGGCCTTCGGCCTGACCGTGACCCGCTCGGCGGCCTCCCGGCACCCCGACGCCCGTACCCAGGGCCAGGCCCCGATCTTCGGCAAGGAATGGACCACCGGCATCGCCGCCGAGACCACCGGTGCCAGCGACACCCACATCCGGCGCGTCACCGACACCGCCGTCGACCTCGTCGACTCCGACGGCTCCAGCATCCACTTCACCGCCAACGCCGCCGCCACCGGATGGATCCCCGAACCCGGCTACGAGTACCTGACCCTGACCGGCTCAGTGGCCACCTCCTTCACGCTGGCTGACACCGACGGCACGGTCAGCACCTACGTCAAGCCGACCTCCGCCACCACCTGGCAACTGGCCACCACCCTCCTGGACGGCCTGACGAACTCCACCGCCACCGTCCAGACGGAGACCGTCGTCTCGGGGCCGGCCACCCTGGCGCGGCCCAAGCGGCTCATCGCCCCCACCACCGCCGCCACCGCCGCCACCTGCGCGGCCACCCCCTCCACCAAGGGCTGCCGCACCCTGGAGTTCGTCTACGCCACCTCCACCACCGCCACCTCCAGCGCCCTGGGCGACTACACCGGCCAGGTCAAGGAACTGCGCCTGTGGGCCACCGCTCCCGGTGCCGCCACCGCCACCAGTCGCACCGTCGCCGCCTACTCCTACGACACCTTTGGCCGCCTGTGCGAGACCTGGAACCCCCAGATCACCCCGGCGCTCAAGACCGCCTACACCTACGACACCGACGGCCGCGTCCTGACCCTGACCCCGCCCGGCCTCCTGCCGTGGACCTTCACCTACGGCACCGCCGGCACCAGCACCGCCGCCGGCCCCGGCATGCTCCTCACCGCTTCCCGACCCACCCTCCAGGCCGGCACCTCCTCCACCGTCTCCGGTACCGCCACCACCAGCGTCGTCTACGACGTACCCCTCACTGGCAGCTCAGCACCCCGCTCCATGGACGCCGGAGACGTCTCCGACTGGGGCCAGCGCACCGCACCCACCGACGCCACCGCCCTCTTCCCCGCAGACGCCACGCCCGCCTCGCACGTCGGTACGTCCCTGACCTCCGGCAGCTACGGCCGGGCCACCGTCACCTACCTCGACGCCTCCGGACGCACCCTGAACACCGCCGAGCCCGGCGGGCACATGAACGCCGTAGGTTACGACCGGTTCGGCAACACGGTCCGCGAGCTCACCCCGGCCAACCGGGCCCTGAGTATTGGGGTGACCGCCGACCAGCAGACCGTCCTGGCCGACCTCGGCATCGAATCCCTCGACACCGCCGACCGCGCCGACCTCCTCGCCACGAACAACTACTTCGACCCCACCGGGACCCGCCTGCTGGAGGCGTTCGGCCCGCTCCATCGCGTCGACCTGACCGCCGACTTCAAGGACGGCACCACGGTGCTGATCCCGGCCGGAACGTCCGTGCCCGCCCAGTCCTGGACGGTCAACGAGTACGACACCGGGCGGCCCACCAACGGCACCGCCGTCATCAGGGATGCCCTCACCCTGGCCATCGTCGGCGCCCGCGTCCGTGGCCACGACTCCCTCATGGCCGACAAGCGCCTCACCGAGATCCAGTACGACTGGGGGCTGGGCCTGCCCAACCTCACGATCGCGGATACCGGCGGGCTGAACATCAACACCTCCGCCGACTATGACGCCCAGGGCCGCGTCATCGCGGCCAGTCTCCCCGGCAGTACCGGAAGCGACGCCGCCACCACCATCACGGAGTACTGGACCGCGACGGGTACTGGATGGTGCCAGGGACGGCCCGAATGGGCCGACCTGCCCTGCTGGACCGGCCCGGCCGGAGCCATCACCGGCGGCGGCAGCAACCCGACCCACCGGGTCGACACCACCACCGAGTACGACTACTACGGCAGCGTCGCCCAGACCACGGAGACCTCCGACGACACCACCCGCATGACCTTCTACACCTACGACCCCGCCGGACGCCTGGTCAACTACTCGATGACCGACGGCCTTGGCACTGCCGTCCCAGAACAGGACACCTACTACGACCCCGCCACCGGCCTCGTGGAAGAGACGTCCTCCTGGAACACCGCCTCGGCCGGCGCGATCTACCGCGACTACGACGCCCTGGGCCGCCCCACCAACTACACCGACGCCTCCGGCTCCACCACGACCACCACCTACGACAACCTCGACCGAACCGTCACCATCACCGACGGGGTCCCCTCCACCACCACCTACACCTACAACCACACCACTGAACCCCGCGGCCTGCCCACCACCATCACCGACTCCGTCGCCGGCGCCTTCACCGCCACCTACGACCCCGACGGCCGCACCACCCAGCAGACCCTCCCCGGCGGCTACACGGCGCGCACCCAGTACGACACCACCACGGGCGCCGCCCTCGCACGCCTCTACACCCGCGACAGCGACGGCACCACGGTCTACTCCGACACCGCCACCCACTCCGCGCACAGCCAGGTCACCCGCCACACCGGCTGGACCACACAGGAGTTCACGTACGACGCCGTCGGCCGGCTCACCCGCACCGACGACACCGCACAGACCGAATGCACCCGCCGCACCTACACCCTCGACCAACGCTCCAACCGCACCGCCCAGACCACCGGCACCGCAGCCGGCGGCGCCCCCTGCTCCACCGCACCACAACCCAGCACCACCCACACCTACGACACCGCCGACCGCATCACCGATGCCGGCTACACCTACGACGACCTCGGCCGCACCCTGACCGTCCCCGGTCACGGCAGCATCGACTACTACGCCAACGACCTCGTCCGCCGCCAGACCAACGGCACCACCCGCCAGACCTGGACCCTCGACGCCGCCTTCCGCCACCAGAGCTGGACCGTGGAGACCAGCGACGGCACCACCTGGACCACCACCGCCGGCAAGACCAACCACTACGCCGACGACAGCGACACACCCCGCTGGATCAGCGAGGACACCGCCACCGGCACACTGACGCGCATGGTCACCGGCCCCGACGGCCAACTGGCCGCCATCACCGTCAAGACCGGTAGCACCGTCCTCCAGCTCACCAACATCCACGGCGACATCGCCCTGCAACTGCCCGCGGACACCACACTGGCGCCGACCGTCCTCGACTACGACGAGTACGGTCACCCGCGCGCCGACCAGGCGTCCGCCCGCTACGCGTGGCTCGGCGGCGCGCAGCGCTCGGACGACACTCCGTCCGGCCTGCTCCCGATGGGCGTGCGCCTCTACAATGCGGACACCGGCCGATTCCTGACCGTCGACCCCGTCCCCGGTGGCAGCGCCAACGCCTACGAGTACTGCAACGGCGACCCGGTCAACTGCTACGACCTCGACGGCCGTTTCGCGGCCGTGGCGGCGGTGGGATTCTTCGCGGTTGCCGACTGGTGGAACCCGCTCGGCTGGATCATCGGACTGCTCGCGGCCATCGGCATCACGGTGTACGCGGTCTACAAGGGCACGCAGTGGATCGTTCACCGGCACGGGCACACGGAAAAGGCGACCCCAGGAAACTCCCCGTACTGGAAGAAGCTGAGGCCGTACAAGGGCAAGACGAAAACCAACGGGAAGAACGGCAAGTCCCGCCGCTACTACGAATGGGACTACACCCACGGCGACATCGAGGTCTATGACTCCAAGGGAAGCCACCTCGGCAGCGCGGACCCCGAAGGCGGCCAGATCTACAAGCCCAAGGTGAAGGGACGGAAGATCAAGGTATGACCTTCATTGACGACGTTCTCCAGGGCCGGGCCACTATCGACGATTTCGACGCCTACAGCGAGGCGTGGAACGACTCGGAGGAGGATCTCGGAGAGTTCCACGATTACGCGGGGATGCTCTGGCCCGAGTATGCCTTGTGGGCAACGGACCACGATCACATCAGCGGCGATGACGTACTCGAATACGTGATCGCAGCTCGGCGACACAAGGTCGGGTTGCTCGACCACCTGCGCTCCGTGAAGGGCCAAGACCCCACGGCCGCAGAGATCTACCGCCTCTGCGGCTGGTGGGCCAAGGATTGGGAAGCGGTCTCCCAGCACTACGGGGAAGACTGACCCAACCTAGCCCCCTGGGTCTGGGACGGGCTGTACCAGCCTGTCCCAGACCCAGGGCCGGCGTGGACATGAAGCTTCCCTGAACCGCCCCGATTCGAATGGAGACTCGATTTCATGAAAGGATCGAGTCATGGCGCGACCTTCCCGATACCCACTTGAGCTCCGCCGTCGTGCGGTGCGCATGGTCGCCGAGGTGCGCGACGACCATCCGAACGAGACGGCCGCTCTGCAGGCGGTGACCGACAAGCTCGGCATCGGCTCCCGCGAGACGCTGCGGAACTGGGTGAAACAGCACGAGATCGACGCGGGGACGCGAGCGGGTACGACAACGGAGGAGTCCGCCCAGCTCAAAGCGTTGAAGAAGGAGAACGCCGAACTGAAGCGGGCCAACGAGATCCTGAAAGCCGCGGCGAGTTTCTTCGCGGCCGAGCTCGACCGGCCACACACACGCTCGTAGCCTTCATCGACGAGCACCGGGACCGCTTCGGCGGCGTCGAGCCGATCTGCAGGACCCTCACCGAGCACGACTGCAAGATCGCCCCTTCCACCTATTACGCCCACAAGAAACGCCTCGAAACCCCTTCCGCCCGTTCCGTGCGCGACGAAGAACTCAAGGAGCGGATCCAGCAGGTCTACACGTCCAACTACCGCGTCTACGGGGCCCGGAAGATCTGGCGCGAGCTGAACCGGCAGGGTCATGCCGTGGCCCGCTGCACCGTCGAGCGCCTCATGCGCGAAATCGGCATCACCGGCGCCGTCCGCGGCAGGAAGGTGATCACGACGAACGCTGATCCGGCCGCCGAGCGGGCCCCGGACCTCCTCGACCGCGACTTCGTCGCCGGTGCCCCCAACCGGTGCTGGGTTGCGGACTTCACGCACGTCGCCACCTGGTCCGGGGTCGTCTACGTCGCGTTCGTCGTGGACACCTTCTCCCGGCGCATCGTCGGCTGGTCCGTCTCCACCACCAAGGAGACCAGGCTCGTCCTGGACGCTCTGGAGATGGCGCTGTGGCAACGCGACCGGGACGGATTCCCGCACATACAAGGCGAGTTGATACATCACTCGGACGCGGGCTCGCAATACACATCGTTCGCGCTCGCCGAGCATCTCGACCGCGCAGGGATCGCAGCATCGATCGGCTCGGTCGGCGACGCCTACGACAACGCCCTGATGGAATCGACGATCGGCCTGTTCAAAACCGAGCTGATCAAACCCGGCCGGCCCTGGAAGACGCTCTCCCAGGTCGAGCTCGCCACCGCCGAGTGGATCGACTGGTACTGCCACCGCCGACTCCACGGTGAGATAGGCCACGTCCCGCCCGTCGAGTACGAGACCAACCACTACATGAAATCCACAAAACCCCAGGTCACAACCACAATCTGAGATCTCTACCGAACCCGGGGCGGTTCATCCCCGAGATCTTGGACACCTGGAGTCTGGGTTCTGTGAGCCCAGGGAAGGCAGTGAGGTGAGAGCGCGGACGCCGTGGCCGTAGACCGGATATTCAAGGAACACTACCGCCGGCTGCCCACCGCGAAGGAGCGCAGGTCGGGCGAGTGGAAGAAGATCGAAAAGCACCTCAATCGCAAGTAAGGAAGCTGGAGTGATCCGAAAGAAACTGCCGCGAGGATATGCGTGGCCTGTGACGCACAGTGAAATGCGGGATGCGATCGAACCTGCGTCGGCCAAGATCGTGGACCTCACGTTCGATCCGTCGACCACTGGAGACACATCCGAGATCATGGATGCCAGATGGACTGCGGCCCAGTCAAGGACTTACGGAGGCGGCGTGCATCCGGGATCCGTGGGGTTCTGGGTCTCGGTGTATCCCGTTCGCATCGAACGCAAGCAGGCGGCGAGGAGAGCACTCCTCGAAGAAGGGGTACCCGGCATGTTGGCATGGATGAAGGGGCCTCTAGTTGCCAAGGAAGGATGGCAGGCAACACATCACAGAAGAGTATGGACCTTCAGGGACGGAAATCTGAAGGCCACTGACATTAAGTGATCTCCTTCTGCCAATGGCATAGGGGGCACTCCCCGAGCTTCGTCAGGGGTAAGCGGAAAATCCCCGGAAAGAGCTCATTGGAGTCGACCATTAAGTACTTCAAGGATGAATACGGGCGACTTCCCACCAAGAAGGAGAAGGGCGCTAGGGGGTCGATCAGCAAGGCCCATAAGTACCTCGACCGACACTAGTCGCGGGTAGTCGAAGGTGTCCGCCTGGCCTCGCGACAAATCATCGCGAGGCCAGGCGGACACCTTCCCCCCCACAAGAAAGTGCGAAAAATGACATCAGAGCTCGAAGCGCGGGAAAATGTCTTCATTCTGTGGCATGCCAGGCATTTGATCGAACAAGAAGACGGCCGGACGCTGCATCGTGATTCGGACGGCGAGGTGCGCTTGGACGAGACAGAGTGGAGAAACCTCGGCGTCTATCCGACCGAGTCGGCCGCCGAGGCGCAGGAGAAAGTGTCAATGCTTCTTCCAGGATTCCGAGACGAGCCTGACTGCTTCGTCATCACCCCTATGGAAGTCGATACCGACGATTGGATCGATGGATTCTTCACAGAGCATGCTGACGGACGGCAAGAAGACTGACCCGTAAACCTCACCGACCTCCGAAGGGATCACCGTGGAGAATACTTTCTATCTGCTCGTGCACCGGCATCACTTCCTTCCGCAGGACGATCAAGCATCGTCTGATGTCTTCGAAGACGGCGAGCCGCTGTTCTGGGATGACAGCGAGGAAGATTTCAAGGTGCTCGGCTTGTATTCCAGCAGGGGCATTGCTTGATTGGGATTGGTCCGGTTCGCCGGTCTCGTGAGTGACCTGGCCTCATGTCCGTTGTGTGGCAGGGGACCCCGGAGAGCAG
>NZ_JBEZKL010000186.1:0-10975 GCF_040704695.1 Streptomyces sp. NPDC048411 | reverse complement strand
CCCGCCCCACCCGCACGGCCCGCCGGATCGGCCGCTCGTGGGGCGGGCGCGTCCAGGGCGTGTTTCGAAAGTCCCGCCTGCCGGGCGACGCCTGGCACGCACGCTCGCTGCGTTGTCGGGCTCGCCCCGATACTTCCAGTATCGGGGCGACCCTCCGCCTTGCGATCGCATGCACCAGACGCCGCCTGGCCCGCCCTACGGGCGGACGACGCTCCTTTCGAAACGCGCCCTATGCGCCTCAGGCGGCAGCGTCCGTCCCGCGCAGACGTCAGCGCCCGGGCTGCCAGTCCGGGTGCCGGCCGCTCATGGCGATCACCCGGTCGACGAGGGGTGCGTCGGCCGGTACCGGGACCGGCGGTCCGAAGACGTCGGGCCGCGGGGCGTCGTCGCGGGGCGTCAGCATGGCCAGCGACACCCGCAGGCTCGCCTCGTCCGCCTCGTACGCCTGCCCGGTGGACCGGGCCAGGTCCCAGCCGTGGACGACCAGCTCGTTCAGTGCGACCATCGCGGCCACCTCGCCCGGCAGATCCACACCGCCCGCCCTGGTCATCCCCTGCCGGGCGGCAGGGTCGCGCCAAGCTGTCACCAGCTCGTCCAGCAGGGGCGGCAGTGTCTCGCGCCAGTCGTCGCCGAGGACCGGCAGTGCGGCGGCCGGTGAGCTGTCGGTCGTCGGCCCGAGATCCTTCCGCGCCGCGTCGCGGAAGGCCCTGCTCAGCCCGACCAGATGGGCGAGCAGCTCCCGCACCGCATAGTCGGGGCAGGGGGTGGGGTCGGTCAGCTGTTTCTCCTCGATGCCGTCGAGCAGTGCGGCGACCTGACGTGCGGCAGGTCCCAGATCGGTCGTGGGCATCGCTTGGTTTTCGGTATCCATACTCTTCAGACCGCTCCGGCACCCGGAACTCATCGGTCCTCGCTCGGGGCGTTCGTGGCGGATACCGGCGGCGAGATCCTGCCGCACCGTCGTCCTCGGCGGCTGACAGGGGCTCACCCGGGCAGACATGGCGTGCGGGAAGTCGCACCGTGTCGCCCATGGGTCCCGGGACCCCCTGTTTGTACCGTTCAGCGGGTTCGTGACCGTGGGGACGGTCGGGACCCGATCGGGACGGGGCCGGGGCCGGAAGTCACGCCTTCAGGGCGCGGCCACCGAACCCGCCGCCCACAGCGGCCCGTTGCCACCAGGCATCCAGTGCCGAGGCGTCCATCGAGCCCCACTCCGGTGTGGCCTCCACCAGGGCCTGCCCCAGTCGCCGCCCCAGCTCCACCATGGCCCGGCCGGCCGCGGTGCGCTCGGAGTCGTACGTACGGAGTGCCTCGGCCCAGTGGGGCGCGGACCTGAGCGCCGACTCCAGTGCCGTCGCGTCCTGGAGCGCCTTGACCGCACCGGCACCGGTGTGCGGGCGGGCCACGGTCGCCGCGTCGCCGGTCAGCAGAAGGCGGCCGGTGGCGTAGCGCGGCGCCGTGAAGTCGTACAACGGCTGGATGAACAGCTCGTCCGGCGCGGTCAGGCCGACCAGGCCGCCCCAGTACGGTGGCAGCAACTCGGCGGCGATGCGGGCGAGATGACTGTGCAGAGCCTCGGTGAGTGTGCCGGGCGGCAGACTCGTCGGAGTCTCCAGCGACAGTTCGAGTTCCGGGGGAGGAGCGGTGTAGAGCACCCAGTTCACCCGGTGGCCGCCGGCGGCGTCCGGGATGCGGTAGACGATCACGTGGCCGCCCGGGAAGACGACGTACGCACACTCCTCGACGTCCCACAGGCGCTGATCGGAGGCGGTCATCCTGGAGACGGGGAAGGCGCCGCGCCAGGCGAGATATCCGGCGTACTCGGGGCGCGCAGCGGTGGCGAGCCCGGCGCAGACCTCGGTGCGGACGAGGGAACGGTAGCCGTCCGCCCCGACGGCGAAGTCGAACACCTCGGTACGGTCGCCGCTGTCGACGCCCGTGATGCGTAACGCAACCCCGTCCGGGGTGTGCCGCACCGCGTCGACGGTGGTGCCGGTGCGGTACTCGACCTCGTCCGGAACCCGGCTCCGCAGTTCCCGCCAGAGCGGACCCCAGTTGTACGTACGGAACGGGAAGGGCATCTCGCCGATCAGCCTCCCGAGGGGCGCGCCGCCCTCGCCGCGTACGTACCAGCGCCGACGGTTCAGCTGGATCCAGGGCATCTCCGCGTCCAGATACCCGGCCGACCGAAGCTCCTCGTAACGGTCGTCGTGCACGGCCAGCCCGACGCCCCGCTCCGCCAACTGCCCCGGCGCACGCTCCAGGACCACGATCTCGTCGGCACCGCCCCGGTGCGCGGCCAGCGCGGCGGCGCATCCGGCGACGCTGCCGCCCACGACGACGACCCGGCCTCCACGCATGTGATGTCTCCTCGGCTGCACGGTGGAAAAAGCCCCACGGACCACCCCACTGACTCCCCATCCGCAGCGGACGGTCAAACCCTCTGGAGCGCGCCCTCCGGGGAGGGCAGGCAGCGGTTCGCCGACGCCGCGGGCCCCAGTGGTCCGTCTGCCGGGGCATCGCTCGCCGCCCAGGTCTCCACGGCCACCCGCACCGCCGCACTGGCGACCCCGGCGGTCAGCCGGATGTCCAGCGGGTCCGCCCCGTCGGGGAGACCGGCCCGCGCCGCGAGCACTGTCGCCAGGGTGGCCTCCGAATCGTGGCAGGCGTCGTTCCATACCGATCGCAGAGCCGGGCTGTCGGCCGCCATCCTCAGCAGCGACCGCACCCACTCCAGGGGCTCCGCGGTCGCTGTGTCACCGGATGCCGGGACCAGTGCGCGGGCCGCCGCGTGCCGCATCGCATCGGGCAGGGACAGCGCGCCCGGGGCGTCCCGCACCGCCTCCGCCCACTGCTGGGAGCCGGCGGCGAGCAGCGGTGCGACGGCCTCTTCCTCGGTCGCGAAGTAGCGGTAGAAGGTGCGCGGGGCGACGCCCGCGGCGCGAGCGATGTCCTCGGCGCGCGTGGTCCGTAGGCCGTGCTCCACGAAGAGCGCCGCCGTCGTACGGGCGATGTCCAAGCGGGTCGCGGCCTTGCGCCGCTCCGTCAACGAGCCACCTTGCATGCGGGTCAGGTCATGCCCTTGAGGACACCGCAGTTGATCGGCGGGAAATTCCTGTATGGCGTCACCAGTGGCATGGCGAGTACGACGAGGAGTGGGACGGAACTCCCGCCGAGGAGTACCACGCGTACCTGGACGAGCAGCGAGCCAAGCACAGGCTCTCGGCGGAGGACCTCAGGGCCTGGCGGCCGGAGAAGAAGACCCGCGGGCGGGCGAAGAAGGCCGATTGACACCCGCGTACAGGCGTGCGCGCAAGACGACGTCCCGTCCCCAGATTTCCTCGGTGGCGGGACGACCGTCGTCCGTGCGTGGTCAGCTCTGCGCAGCGAACTCCACGAAGACCGCCCAACCCCCAGCAGTGACAGACAGGACCGGCCCCGTCTTGTCCTTCGAGTCGCGGACGTGGACGGTGTTCGTACGGGTCGCTACCTCGACGCACTCGCCGCCGGCTCCGCTGCTGTAGCTGCTCTTGAACCACGCGGACTCAGGCGTCCCCACAAGCGCTTCGGCGTTCATGTCTCTCCCAGAAATTTCTCGATGAGGGCCAGCGATTCGCGCGGAGTGAGTGCCTGGGCCCGGAGGACTCCGTACTGCTCCTCGAACTCCCGGACCGACCTTCGCTCCGTGTAGAGACGGCTGTCCTTGTGCGCCTCAACGTACGCGATCCTCCGCTCTTCCTTGGTCTCGATCAAGGTGAAGGCACCAGCCATTCCCGCGTGTTCCTCGCGCCGGGTCGGCATCACCTGGATCTCGACGTTGCGGTATTGGCCGACCAGGAGAATCTGCTCCAACTGGCCACGCAGCACTGCATCCCCGCCCAGGGGGCGGTGCAGCATGCACTCCTCGATCACGAAGCTGATGATCGGCCTGGGGCGACGGGAGTAGATCTCATGCCTGGCCAGGCGCGCTGCCACGCGTTGCTCCACGACCTTCTCTTCCAGTACCGGCCGCCACATCTCGAACACGGCCCGCGCGTACTCTTCCGTTTGCAGCAGCCCAGGCATGCCGTGGTTGGCGTACACGTGCAGTTCGATCGCCTCCGCCTCCAGCCTTGCCGCATCCCGGAAGAACGCCGGATACTGAGCCCGAGCCACCTCCTCCTTGCTGGCCCGCAACACCCCGCCCGCGTCCAGCAGTTCGTCCGCCTGGTCGATGAACTTCGGTTGCGGGACCCTGCGCCCCTGCTCGAACGAGGCGATAGTCGAAGCTGAGTACCCCGTCATCGCCCCGAACTCTGCCCGCTCCAGCCCGGCCCGTACCCGGAACAGCTTCAAGTGCTGGCCGAACACATGCAGAATGCCCGACCCGACCTCGTACTCGTGCTCCGGATGCTGTCGCTGATCGTCCACGTCCCACGCCTCCCGTTACCGTGCCGCGTCGCCCGCCTGCCCCGAACGTCCCACCTACGCATCGGCCAACGCGGCGCACCGGGGCCGGTCATGCCCCGCACCGCGTACAGCCTGCGCGCGGACGCGTACAACATGGACTCGTCGGCACGTCTCTCCTGGTCAACGGTATGCAAGCGTCGAGATCGTTTACTGCTCGAACTGAGCAGTTCCCCCGGAAGTGCGCAGAGAGGAACGTGAGGTGCGCATCGCCCAACTCGTTCCTCGACAAGCACGTGATTCAGGCAATCCAGGGCCAAGGTGGCTTCAATTCCCTGGCAGGGGTGGGAGGCCGATGCTGCCTCAGATCCAGGCCGCGTGTTCGGGCTCGTCCCGGATCGCTCGGGTGGTCTTGGCGATGTTGTCCGCCCCCAGCAGCCGGAGCCTGCCGATGGCCAGGCTCCGTAAAGCGGCCATCGCCTGCGGCGTGCCACCAAGTGAATGCGATCGGCGCGTCTCCCCCTACGCGGGCAGCGCAGGGAACACGACCACAGAGCCGTCCATGTCGCGGGCAATCTCAATCGCCACGTCTGTCGCGCGACTGTCGACCATGGCGCCGTCGCCCAGCTTGTGAATTCGGTTTGCCGCGCGCATCAGGCGATCGACTTCACCGGTCGTGAAGACGGGCCGCAAACTCTGCGGGCGGGCAAGCTCCAACGCAGACAGGCGTTCCAGGACACCGGCGATGCTCGACTGAAGTGTGTCGAGGCGCTGATGGTCGGCCTTGAGTGTGCGGGCGAAGTTCTCGAACAAGTTGGCAGGGTCGCTCTGGGCGTGCTCGACGGCCTGCAGGACGATGACCCGCTGCTTCAGCGCGATGGCCAGGGCCGCGAGTTCGAGGTGGGTGCGAAACGTGCCGCCCTGGTCGTCGACGCCGGGGAACGAATTGGTCAGTGTGGCGATCTCGACAGCCTTGCCGTCGGGCAGTTTGTCGAGTGCGCTCTGCCACCGGGCGAGGCGGCGGTCAGCGGCGCCCAACGCCGTGTTGATGGCGTGCACTGCCGAGTCCAGTCCCAGCGAGGCACCGAGCTTGCCCTGGTCGAGCAGAATGGCGGTGGCTTTGTCGATGGCATCGCGGCAGCCGTCGAGTTCGCTGTGCTCGTCTTCGAGCTTCTGTTCGTGCAGTTGCTCCAGCAGTTCCGTGATGTGCTCGATAGCCTGCTCGCGCTTGTGGTCGGCATGCGCGCTCACCCCTACCGCAACGGCCATGAGCACGAGCGGCGCGGCCACGGTGAGCGCCGCGCTGCCGGCGACCGTGACACCGGCTGTCGCGCCGGCTCCACCGACTGCGCCTGCTGCTGCCGCTTTACCGACCGGCACGAACGTCGCATTGGCTGCGATGCCTGTCGAGTTCATGAGCGCACCGTGGATGCCACCGGCCGCCGCCTTCGACGCCATCGGGCGGACGATGCCCTGACCGAACTGGGCGGCAACCTTCGCCGGAACCACCATGCGATACAAGCCGTCACCGGCAGCGGTCGCCGTCGCCGCCACAGAGGAACTTCGCGCTGATTGCGTGATGAGCTGCGACAGGTGCTGCGCCAAGGGGCTCACGGCATCGAGCGGGATACCTCGGCTGCGGTCGAGCTGGTCGGGCAGCGGATGTACCTCAAGGGTGGCGATCGGCGCGTCGGCCAGACCGGCCAGCACACCGCGCAGTTCAGCCAAGCGCTCAGCCGTCATCGGCCCGTCTCCGGCCAATGCGGGCACCTGGACGTCACCGGTCGCCAGCGTCCACACCGGAACGATCGCCTTGCGGTAGTCAATCATCGTCTCCCCCTTGTTTCCCCACAACAGCCTACGGCTGACATGGGACAAGAACGGCACGAACCTTGTGCATGTCACCTACGGGCGCTGTCTCCCGGTGAACTGCCGATCTGACGCCTTCCGCGAGCTTGCCACCGTTCTGATCCAGAGCCCGTTGGCCCGACAACGAGTCGGCTCGAGGAGGCGAAGCATTGCTTGGTCAAGCTCCGTTCCTGACGAGCGTCCGCCTCCCGTCGCCGCCGACGGCACAGCGGACACCGACCCGAGGTCGCATATGCGCCAATGCCCTCTGCGCACAGCGCGCGGAGCTGGCTAGGGTGATCGTTCCTGGCGGACCGGAACGAGGGGGCGGGCCGTATGGCGGCGAGCAGTGAGCGACGGCGCAGGGCGGACATCGTGCGCTACTGGCGCGCGGTGGAGATGTTCAGCCCGCAGAAGGTGGAGAAGACCTCGCCGCCGAAAGGGATGTATCCCGTGGAATCCGGGAGCCCTCTGCCGTGGGAAGAGGGGCATCCCGCACGGCGGCGGAACCCGGGCCGGAACATGGTCAGGCAGCACACCGTCTACTGCGGCGTGTACCCGGTCGCGTCCGTCCGCGATGTCCTGCTTGATGTCTTCGGCAGCAGCGAGGAGGACCACGACGGCCGCATGGACGGTGACAGTGCCCTGCTGGCCTTCGAGGTCACGGACGAAGGGCTCCTGGTCCAGGACTCCATCACCTTCTCCGCCTGCGGCTGGGCGGTGGGGCGCAGCCGTAAGCCCGGCCCGGGCGCCCAAGGCTGGCTCGACGGCTTCGAGGTGGAGGCCGACGCGTGCGAAGGCGTTGTGCTGGGCGTCGGCGACGGCAAGGTGACGATCACGGACACGGTGCCAGGGCGGCGGCAACGGCCCTTCGCGGGGTTGCTGTGCGAGATCACCGTCGGCGCGGTCGGCGGCGCGTTGAACGCGGTGCTCGGACCGGTGCTCGGTGACCTGGCGGTCGGGGCTCTCTCCGGCGCCGTCGATGCGGTGGCCGACGGCGGGGCCAGGCGCTCCGCCAGGAGCCAGGACGACGGGACGCTGGACGAAAGTCCGTTGGACGAGAGCAACGCAGCCGATGCGGAGGACGACGACGAGGCTCCGCCCCGGCTCGGCGAGAAGCCGCTGACCGTACGGGACCTGTCGGCCGTCACCCGGTGGGTCGCAGAACAGTTCGGCGTCACCGACGACCTGCGGCCGGAGACGATTCGGGTCCAGTGCAAGTCTGTGTCCCGGCGGAAGGCTGGCCGGTCGGGCGGGTCGGACTTCCTGAACAGCTTCATCGCGGCGGACCTCGACCTGGTCGCGGGCAGCCTCAGCAAGGACGAGCCAGGGCCTGCGCTACGGGACTACCTGACCGCCTCGACCGCGCTGCGCGGCCGTGCGCGCATCGACCTCAAGCACGAACCAGGAGCGGTACTCGACGGCGTTCAGCCGGCCCACTTCCCGCTCGGACGGTGGCCGGCGAAGACGGAGCACCCGCTGGTGCTGAGCCAGCAGTTCGCAGTGAACCGGATCGTTGAGCAACTGGCCGACGCTGACGGTCTGTACGCGGTGAACGGCCCGCCCGGCACGGGCAAGACCACACAGCTGCGGGACCTCATCGCCTCCGTGCTGGTCATGAGAGCGGAGCGACTGTCCGAACTCCGACGGCCCGAAGACGCCTTCACCGGCCAAGCGCACCGCTGGAGTACCGGCACCTACCAGAGGTCAGTCGCGTCGCTCAAACCCGAGCTGACGGGTTACGAGATGGTGATCGCGTCGGCCAACAACGGCGCTGTCGAGAACGTCTCCAACGAGATCCCCGCGCTCGAATCCGTCGCTGCGGAGTGGCGGGATGAGGCGTCCTTCTTCCCGGAACAGGGACGACTTGTTCTCGACGGCGTACCGGCGTGGGGAACCCTCGCGGCGAAGCTTGGCAACAAGGGGAACCGTTCGGATTTTCGCAGCAGGTACTGGTTCGGCCCTCCGCGCGAGGAGCGGGCCGAGCGTGGCGAGGGCATGCGGGACCGCCTGAAGACGGCTGCTTCGCGTGGCTTCGACCTGATGTCGTGGCGGGAGTACGTAGCCCGTTTCCGGGACGCGCGGCAGACGGTGCAGGCGCTGCGGGACGAGCGCCAGCGAGGGTATGAGGCGCTCCTGGACTTCAGCGGTTCGCACTCGGCCGTCACCACCGCCCAGGAGGCGGTTCTCAGCGCCGAGCAGGACCTGGAGGCACTTCGGCAACCGGCCGCGGAGGCCCGTGCGGCTCGTGACAGGGCGCAGAGGGACCTTGCAGGCCCTGCGGGCCGAAGGGCGGAGCACCGTCGGCACCGTCCCGGTCTGACCGTGGGCATCTTCACCCTCGGTTCGGCGCAGCGCGACTGGCAGACGGAGGACCAACTGCTGGCCGAGGCGGAGCAGACAGCTCGGGCCGTGTACGAGGAACAGACTCAGACGGCCGCCGCGTACGACCGGGCCGAAGCGGCCCACAGAGGAGTCCTGGAGGAAGCCGGGCGGGCGCTCCGAGCAGCGGAAGGACGCCACGCACGACTCCTGGCAACCCTGGTGGCAGCCATGGAGCGCTGGGGCACCTTCATGCCGGGCAATGAGGAGCCCGGCGAGCGAACAGAGGAGGATGCGCGGGAGCTCTCCTCGCCCTGGTCCGATCCGGAGTTCACCCGGGCCCGCACACGACTCTTTCTTGCCGCGATGGATCTGCACCGCGCGTTCATCGAAGGCGCGGCCGACCGGATGCGCAAGAATCTCGACGCCGCGATGGACGTCCTCTGCGGCGACGCTCCCAAGACCCTGAAGCCGGAAGTGGTGCTGGCGGCTTGGCAGAGCCTCTTCCTTGCGCTGCCGGTCGTCTCCACCACATTCGCCTCGCTGGACCGCATGTTCACCGGTCTGGGGCCCCGGTCGCTCGGCTGGATGCTGATCGACGAGGCCGGCCAGGCGACCGCGCAGATGCCGGTGGGTGCGCTGTGGCGGGCCCGCAGAGGCGTCATCGTGGGCGATCCGCTCCAGCTGGAGCCGGTGGTCACGCTGCCGCACACGGGGCAGCAGGCACTTCGCCGTACCTTCGGTGTGGCTGAGGAGTGGGAACCGTACCGCACCTCGGCGCAGCGCGTCGCGGACCGGCTGAACAGCTACGGCACGTGGCTTCCGGCACCCCAAGGTTCCGAGGACGACCGGGTCTGGGTGGGCTCGCCCCTGAGGGTGCACCGGCGCTGCGACGACCCGATGTTCACGATCAGCAACGAGATCGCCTACGACGGGCTCATGGTGCACGGGGTGCATCGGGACGACGATTACGCGGTGGCTCGGCGCGGTGTGTGGTGGCCGGTGAGCGGAGGGCGGGCACGGCAGGGCAAGTGGTCACCGGACGAGGGGGACTGCGCGAACGTCATCGTGCACCGGCTGGTCGACCAGGGCCTGGACCCGGAGCGTGAGCTCTTCGTCATCAGCCCGTTCCGGGATGTCGTGGCCGGACTCCGTCGCAGCCTGTGCCACGTTGTCCCCCGCGACAGGGTGGGCACCGTGCATACGACGCAGGGGAAGGAAGCCGACGTGGTGCTGCTGGTCCTCGGCGCGGGCGGCGACAAAGCAGGCCCGCGGGCCTGGGCGGCATCCGCCCCGAACCTGCTGAACGTCGCGGTGAGCCGCGCTCGTCGGCGGCTGTTCGTCGTGGGTGACCACGACGCATGGCGTGGGCACCAGCACTTCGACGTACTCGCACGTCAGCTGCCGTGCATCTCGGAGGCCGAGCAGGCGGCCATGCGGGAACTCGCCCCGACGGTGCTTGCCGAAGGGTGCCGCTGCCGATAGGTAAGGGCGCAGTCGGCCCGGGGTAGCGGCCGCGGGCCCTCGGGGCCGAGCCCGTCACGCTCTGCGCGGTGTACAGCACGCGCACCGACGCGTACAGCCCGTTCTCGTCCGCGCGTCTGCCCTGGTCAACGGTATGCCGTGGGCGAGATTGTCGTCGTCATGAGCCGAGCGACTACCCCAGAGATGCCGGTCCAGCAACCGGCGTCACCCGTACGCGAATTCGCCATGCAGTTCACCTCCACTCCACGCGGCGCCCGGCTCGCTCGACGCCTCGTCTCGCACCGGCTCGACGAGTGGGACCACCCCTACGACTCCACGCCCAACGAGACCCTCACTCTGATCGCCGCCGAGCTTGCTGCGAACGCCATCCGTCACGGCCACGTGTCCGGACGCGACTTCCACGTGAGGCTCATCGAATGCACATCCGGGGCAACGACGGTTCTCCGCATCGAGGTTGCTGACACCGGCACCGAGAGGTGCCCTTCCCTCGCGACGCCCAGTGCGCCGGCTACCGACGAGGAGACAGGCCGTGGCCTGTTTCTCGTCTCGCAGCTCGCCGACCGCTGGTGCGTGGCACCTTGAGTCGGAGCACCGGGCAAGATCGTATGGGCGGAACTCGAACTGAGCAGAGGCCTTGCCGCCTCGCTTGGCCGAGGCGACCCTCGCACTCCGATTCTCTGATGTGAACGGTGCGCTGACCGTGCTGGCGGAGCCGATGAGAATCGTGTCCGGGCCCGGCGCCTGACGGCCGGCCCGGAAAGTAAGACCGACCGGCACATGGGGGGTGGGAGTAGGAGCGGGGTTGGGTGCGTGCAGGTGCAAGGCGGAGGAGGGAGTCGACGCGAAGGGGGTCCCCCCATGCCTTCAGGGCTATGGGGGAGTTGTTGACTGACGACAACGCCGGAGGGGGTCCCCCCTGGCCCTCAAGGCCTTG
>NZ_JBEZKL010000185.1:0-11116 GCF_040704695.1 Streptomyces sp. NPDC048411 | reverse complement strand
GCGGGTCGTTCCGGCCCGGCCGCGCCCCGGTTGGCGCGTTGAACCCGCCGCCACGCCACGGGGTGGATCGGGGGGGGGGGGGGCCCCGCCGGCGGTCCGCCCCGCCCCCGCGGCGGGTTCGGCGCCCCTACCCGCGGGAGGGCGCCGGGCCGTCCAGGATCACCAGCTTGGATTCGAGGTACGGGAGCAGGCCCTCGAACCGGCCCTCCCGTCCGATCCCGGACTGCTTGAAGCCACCGAACGAGACGCCGTTGTCGGAGCGGAAGGCATTGTGACCGACGGTGCCCGAACGCAGAAGGCGCGAGACCTCGACCGCCCGCTCCACGTCATGGGTGAACACGGAGGCGTTGAGGCCGTAGACGGTGTCGTTGGCGATCGCGACGGCGTCGTGTTCGTCGGCGGCCGGGATGACGCTCAGGACCGGCCCGAAGATCTCCTCGCGCGCGATCGTCGACCCGTTGTCGACGTCCGCGAACACCGTCGGCTCCACGTACCAGCCCCGGTCGAGGTGGGTAGGCCGACCGCCGCCGGTGACCAGCCTCGCTCCCTCGGCCACCCCCTTGGCGATGTAACCTTCGACCCGGTCGCGCTGGCGCCTGGTGGCCAGGGGGCCCATCTGGCTCCGCTCGTCGAAGGGATCGCCGACCGTCACAGCGCCGAACGCGACTGCCAGCGCGGCGGCGAACTCGTCGTGACGCCTGCGCGGAACGACGATGCGGGTGAGCGAGGTGCACACCTGCCCCGTCAGCAGGGTCTCGGCCGCGGCGATGGTGGCTGCCGCCTTCTCCAGGGAGTAGTCGTCGAGGATCACCGCCGCCGACTTGCCCCCCAGTTCGAGGCTGACGCGGGCCACGCGCTCGCCGCACAGCGACGAGATGCGCCGGCCTGCGGCGGTGGAGCCGGTGAAGGAGATCTTGTCGACGCGCGGGTCCCGCACCAGCTGTTCGGAGACCTCGCGATCGGCGGTCACGAGGTTGAGCACGCCGGGCGGCAGACCGACCTGCTCGGCGACCTCGGCGATGATGTACCCGAGGCCGGGGGCCTCGGGTGCCTGCTTGACCACCACGGTGCATCCGGCGAGAAGGGCGGGCGCCACCTTGCCTGCGATCTGCCCCAACGGTGCGTTCCACGGGACGATCGCCCCGACGACGCCCACGGGCTCACGCACCAGCACCCCGTGCTCGCCGCCCATGGTCGGTCTCACCGCCTCCTCGAACACGAACGTGTCTGCCAGGTCGGCATAGAGGTCGAACTGGGCCGCCGCGCCGCGCCCCACGCCGGCGGCGATGGAGAACAGGACCCCGGACTCGCGCGGCCAGATCTGTGCGGCGTCGCCGCCGCGGGCTCTGACGCCCTCGGCCATCGCCCGCAGGTACGCCGCGCGCTGGGCATGGCTGAGGCGGGGCCACGGTCCTTCGTCGAAGGCGCGGCGGGCGGCCTCGACCGCGCGGGACATGTCGGCGGTCCTCGCCTCGGCCGCGCGGAAGTAGAGCTGTTCGGTGGCGGGATCGATCACGTCGAACATCGAACCCGTTGCCGGGGTGGCCCATCGGCCGTCGATGAAGAACCGGTCGGGGTGTGCGACAGGCATCGGGGGGACATGGTCGTGAGGCGGCATGGTGCTCCTCCGCTCTGGAGCACCCGCGGCATGCGCCGGTGCTCTCGGTTCGGGCGCCCCTGGTGGGCCTGACGGTGGAGAGGCGGGCTTCGATCAGCTCTCACCGGCGCGCTCGCGGAGGGCCTGCTGGTGGAGGTCGCGCGCGTTGGCGATGAGGGCCACGCCGTCCGGGCCCCACATCATCCGCATGATGCGCCGCTCGTTCTCGGGCAGTTGCATCCTGCGGATCAGGTCCTGGGAGTCCTCCAGCAGCCGCGCCGCCTCCGCGCGCCGCGCTTCGTCGAGGCCCGCCTTGATCTGTATGCGCTCCGGGAAGGCGGCCAGGATCTGGGTCACGAACTGCTGGTAGACCTCCTCCAGGACGTCGACGGCGAGTTGGTGCGAGGGGTGCCAGTTCCGGCGCATGCACTCGGCCATGACCTCGTGCATGTCCTGGCCGGTCTCCGGGTGGACGTTGATGGTTTCGCTCGTGCCGAAGAGGTTTCCGTACGTGTCGTAGAGCGCGTCGAGCTCCGCCATCGAGCCCGGGATCTCGTCCTCGGCCGCTCCGACCAGGCGCAGGTAGGCGCCCATCTCCCGGACGTACTGGTCGCGTTGGGCCTCGGTCAGCGGCCGGGGGCCCTCGTCCCCGTGGTACGCGAACCGCTCGTACATCCACAGGATCGAGTGCAGTTCGGTGATCGCCGCCCACATCGCGTCCCGGGGTTCGGCCGCCGCGTAGCCACCCAGCTCGGGGGTGGCGACATCGATGATGTCCCCCTTGACGTGCCGGTGGACGCGGCCCAGGTGGGCGGCCATCCGCGTCGCGGTCTCGGTGTTCCCGAGCCACATGGGCGCGTGCATCCCGGAGTTGCGCTGCGCCCGCTCGAAGCCGTCGAAGACGGTGTAGGTGCCCGCCCTGGCCTTGCGCGAGATCGGGTCCTCGTCGCGGATCCCTGCGGGGATCGGCTTGTAGAGCAGCTGGAGCGTCGCCTGCGCGACGGTCTCGAAGACGATCGTCGCGGGGTGCAGCAGCACCTCCCAGGTCACGCTGCCCGGGCCGAAGAGCCCGTAGTCGCGGCTGCCGTCCTCGTTGAGGGTGCTTCCGGCGGGGACGGGCTCACCGAGGCGGCGCCACCGCCGCTCGCTGCCCAGGAGGCGTTCCGCGGTCAGGACGTTGTCCTTGACGTCGTCGAACGTGGGCTGAGCCCCGGTGTCGGTCGTGCTCATGATCGGACTCCCTTGTCCTTATCGCACCATGCATAGTTCCCGGGCGGGAAGAGCGCGGTGCGGCGAGGCTAGGAGGCTCTCGAGCCACAGTCAAGGACGGCCGGCGGAGGCGATCCCCTCGAAGCCGTGGATGAAGACCTCGATGGAGAGCTCGAGCTGGCGCGCGTCGTAGGTGCTCACCACGGACTGGGCGGCCTCGAGCAGGTAGCGGGGGCGCTCCTCCGGGTGCTCGCGCAGCACCTCGCGCAGCCACAGGTCGCGCATGCCGCCGCCGTCCCGCTCCATGCCGGCGACCCCTTGCCCGTACGCGTCGCACATCTCACTGAGCATCGCCACCGCCCTCAGGCCGGTCTCCAGGTCGAAGCCGCCCTCGACGAACTTCGCCAGCAGCGCCTCCGTGGCCGCCAGCAGGAGCGCGTCGACGGACCTGCTGACCCGTACGTGGCCGGCCAGGGGGCCGAGCGCGGCCACGGCCGTCGCGATGCCGCGTCCGTAGATCCGGCTCGCCTCGCGCCAGTCGCACTCGGGTGGAATCGAGACCGGCGCGAAGTTCCGCGCGAACGCGTCGACCGCGACCAGGCGCAGCAGGGACGCGCGGTCCGGCACGTGGTGGTTCACGGCCTTGCGGTCGACACCGAGCCGGTCGGCCACCGCCTGCATGGTCAGGTCGTCCGGCGGGATCGAGGACGCGGCCCTGAGGATCTGGGGGAGATCCAAGCCGGCCTTCATCCCCTGCGGGCGGCGCTTGGCGTCGGCGCTCGGTCGAGTGGCCATGGACCTTCTCTCTCTGCGGTCGGAACACCACTGTTGACGTTCCTCGTCGGCAAGCCTACGCTGCCACTCAGTTCCCGCTCGGGAACAGCGAGGCGGATGTCCGCCGGAATCGCATCGGCGCGCTGCCCTGTCGGCAGCCGAGGGCGCCACGACTCCTCACCCACCCCCGAGCAGCTCAGAAGCGCTGCGGGGTTCGACCAGATTCGCGCACCCGCTCAAAGGAGAGCCGCCCATGCCAGGCATCACCGGGACATGGTCGGCGGAGATGAACACTCCGTTCGGCAAGCAGAACCTCACGATCACCCTCAAGGGCGGCGAGCCGCCCATGGGCATCCTGGACTCCCCGGAAGGCCGCAGCGAGGTCCAGGGCCTCGTCCTGACCGAGGACACCGCGAACTTCACCCTGCCGATCGACACGCCCATCAAGGCCACCGTGGTCTGGAAGCTGCGCGCGGAGGGCGACGACCTCTCGGGAACCGTCAAGGCCGGCTTCTTCCCGGCCTCCAAGCTCAAGGGATCCCGTGCGTCCGAGGAGGGTACGGCGTGAGCGCCACCACCGACACGCTCGCGGCCGTACTGCGCTCCGGGGAAGGGCGGTTCGACCTCGACACGGTCACCCTCGAAGCACCCGCCGCGCACCAGGTGCTCGTGCGCGTGGTGGCGACGGGAATGTGCCACACCGACAGCGTCGCCCGTGCGATCGGGAACTTCCCCGTCATCCTGGGGCACGAGGGAGCCGGCGTGGTCGAGGCCGTCGGGTCGGCGGTGTCGAGCCTGCGGCCCGGCGACCACGTCGTACTGACCTTCGACTCGTGCGGCGCCTGCCCGGCCTGTCACGGCGGCCGGCCCTACCACTGCACCGGATTCGAACTGCTCAACTTCGGCGGCTTCGGCGCGGAGTCCCGGGCATCGGCCCGACTCACCGACGGCGAGGACGTCGCCAACCGCTGGTTCGGCCAGTCGTCGTTCGCCGGATACGCGCTCGCCAACGAGCGCAACGCGGTCAAGCTGCCCGACGACGTCGATCTCGAGCTCGTCGGCCCGCTCGGCTGCGGGATCATGACGGGCGCGGGATGCGTGATCAACGTCATGCGGCTGCGCCCCGGTGACTCCGTCGCCGTGTTCGGGGCAGGCGCCGTGGGACTCGCCGCCGTCATGGCCGCCAAGGCCTCCGGCGCCGGCCGGATCGTCGCGGTCGACGTCCACGCCGACCGCCGCGCGCTCGCGCTCGAACTCGGCGCCGACCGGGTCGTCGACCCGGCGGCCGTGGACGACCTCGCCGGTGAGGTCGTCGGCGACGAAGGGCCCTTCGACTGCTCCCTCGACACGACATCGCGCGGGGAGGTCATGGCCGCCGCGACCGAAGTGATCGGCCGCCCCGGGCTCGCGGTGCTGGTCGGAGCCGGCTTCGAACCGCTCACCCTGGCCCCGACGTCCCTGGCCGGGAAGTCGGTCTCCTACGCCTACATGGGCAACTCGAACCCGCACGTGTTCATCCCGGAACTCATCTCCTTGTGGCAGCGCGGACTGTTCCCGTTCGACCGCCTCATCACGACGTTCCCGTTCGCGGACGTCAACCAGGCGGAGGCGGCTTCGGCAGCGGGCTCCGCGATCAAGCCCGTCCTGCTGATGAACGGAGACAAACGATGACCACCACCGACAGTTCCCCCACCGACAGCTCCCCCGCCGCTGCCGCGCGCGAAGCGCGGGAGGCCTTCGCGACCGGCCGCACCACTGCGCCGGCGTGGCGCCGCGAGCAGCTGACCGCGCTCGACCGCCTTCTCGCGGAGAACGGACCGGCGATCGAGACGGCGCTGAAGTCCGATCTGGGCAAGCACCCGCTGGAGACGCACACCATCGAGATCGGGTCGGTCCGCTCCGAGATCGCCCTGACGCTGGCAAACCTCGAGAACTGGCTCGCACCGCAGGAGGTACCGGCACCGGGCTACCTGCATCCCGCCACCGCCTCGACCGTCCTCCAGCCTCTCGGGACCGTCCTGATCATCGCGCCGTGGAACTATCCGGTCCATCTGCTCCTGATGCCGCTCGTGGGGGCGATCGCCGCCGGGAACGCCGTCGTCGTCAAGCCCAGCGAACTCGCGCCGCAGACGTCCCGCCTGATGGCGAAGCTGTTCCCGGCCTACCTCGACTCCCGCGCGATCCGCTTGGTCGAAGGGGCGGTCGAGGAGACCACGGAACTGCTCACAGCCGCCTGGGACCACATCTTCTACACGGGCAACGGCACCGTCGCGAAGATCGTCATGGCTGCGGCGGCGAAGCACCTGACACCGGTCACCCTGGAGCTCGGAGGTAAGTCGCCCGTCTGGATCGACGAGTCGGCCGACATCGACGAAGCCGCCGCCTGGCTGGCCTGGGGCAAGCTCCTCAACGCGGGCCAGACCTGCATCGCCCCGGACTACGTACTCGCGACGCCGGCCGCCGTCGAACCCCTAGTCGACGCCCTCGAGCGCAGCATCGCGGCGATGTACGGCGCCGATCCGCGGGCATCGGCCGACTACGGACGCATCGTCAACGCCCGTCACGTCGATCGCCTCGCACGCCTCTGTGGATCGGGGACCCCGGTCATCGGAGGACAGGTCGACCGCGACGAACGCTACGTCGCCCCGACCGTGCTCCGGGACGTGAGCCTCGACGACCCCGTGATGGCCGAGGAGATCTTCGGACCCGTCCTCCCGATCATCACCGTCTCCGACGCCGACGAGGCGATCGCGCTTATCAACAGCCGCGACAAGCCGCTCGCCCTCTACTGCTTCACCGGGCGAGACACCACCCGGACCGCCTTCCTCGAACGCACCGCGTCCGGCGGGCTCACCGTCAACGCCACGATGGTGCACGCCGGAGTCGAGGGCCTGCCGTTCGGCGGGGTCGGCGCCAGCGGGATGGGCGCCTACCACGGCGAGCGCACCCTCCGGGTGTTCAGCCACGAGCGGGCCGTACTGCACAAGCTCGACGGGCCGGGCCTCGCGCGGTTCGGCTGGGCGCCCTACACCGCCGAGAAGGAGCAGGCGCTCCGCACCCCCGCCACCGGCGCGAACTGACCGCGATCCACCCCACCCACGAGGAAGCGACGGAGAAACACCGTGGAACTGTTCGCCCGCACGCACGAGCCGACGACCCACCTCGACATCTCCAGCAAGGAGTTCTGGTCGAAGTCGCCGGACGAGCGCGACGACACCTTCCGCAGGCTGCGCGCCGAGGCGCCGGTCAGCTGGCACCCGCCGATCGAGGCCAGCCTCTCCGCCGAGGAGCACGGGCAGGCCGGCTTCTGGGCCGTGATGAAGGCCGAGGACATCACGTATGTGAGCCAGCACCACGAGCTGTTCAGCTCAGCTCTCGGAGGCACCGCGCTCCACCCCTACCAGGCCGACACCGGCAACCGGTCGGTCATCCTCGACATGGACCCGCCGGTTCACACCGCCTACCGGAAGGTCATCAGCTCGGCGTTCACCCCCAAGGCGGTCGCCAGGCTGAGCGCCCGGATCGAGGCCCGAGCCCGGCAGATCGTCGACCGGGTCACCGGCGCGGGCAGCATCGACTTCGTCACCGAGGTCGCCGCGAAACTGCCCATGATGACCGTGGCCGACCTCATCGGGATCCCCGAGCACCAGGTCGAGACGTTCGCCGAGGCCGGCGACCGGATCATCCTCCTCCAGGACCCGCTCGCCCTCCCAGAAGGCGTCGACTTCAACGACCTGCTCGGCGAGGTGTTCGGAACGCTCAGCGAGATCGGCTTCCCCCTGGCCGAAGAACGCCGGAAGAACCCCCGCGACGACATCATGTCGGCGATCGTCCACGCCGACGTCGAAGGCGTGGACTTCGACGACTGGGCGATCCTGAGCACGATGGTCCTGCTCAGCGTCGCGGGCAACGACACCACCAAGCAGACCACGACCCACACCTTGATCCAGCTCGCCGAGAACCCCGACCAGAAGGCCTGGCTTCTGGCGGACTTCGAGGGCCGAATCGCCGGCGCCACCGAAGAGTTCGTCCGGCACGCCTCACCGGTCATCGCCTTCGCGCGCACCGCGACGCAGGACCTGGAACTGGGCGGCCGGCACATCCACGCCGGCGACAAGGTCGGCATCTTCTACGCCTCCGGCAACCGCGACGAGTCGGTGTTCGAGGACCCGCGCCGATTCGACCTTTCCCGCGCCCGCAGCCCGCACGTCGGCTTCGGCGGTGGCGGAGTGCACTACTGCCTGGGCAACGCCGTCGCCAAATCCCAGCTGCGCGCGCTGTTCAAGGAGATCCTCACCAGGCTCCCCGACATCCAGGTGGGCGAGCCGGAACGCCTCAAGAGCGACTTCATCAACGGCTACCGGCACCTGCCGGTCGTCACCGGCTGAACGGGAGCACCAGCACATGACCCCCCGACGCATCGTCGTCGACCGCAACCGCTGCACCGGCATCGGCATCTGCGAGTCGATCTTCCCCGAGAGATTCGAGGTCGACGACGACGGCACCCTGATCGTGCACGACGACCTCGTCACCCCGGACATCCGCGCCGGGATCGACGACGCGGTGCAGGCATGCCCCGCCTCCGCCCTCTCCCTCGTCCCGCGGGACGACCAGTGAGCCTGGTCGTCGTCGGAAGCTCCCTCGCCGGCCTGCGCGCGGTCGAGTCCGCGCGCAGGGCCGGCTTCACCGGAGACATTCACCTCGTAGGCGCGGAACACCACCTCGCCTACGACCGCCCCGCCCTCTCCAAGGCGCATCTCGTTTCGGGCGAGCCGATCGAGCACCTGCAGTCCCCCGAAGGACTGCGCGCACTGCGGGTCGACGCACGCCTGGGCGTGACGGCGACCGGGCTCGACCCGGCCGCGAAGATCCTGCGCACCTCCGCCGGCGACGTCCCGTACGACAGTCTGATCGTCGCCACCGGAGTGACGCCGCAGTTTCCCCCCGGCCTCCCCTCACTCGACGGCATCCTCACGCTCCGCACGATCGAGGATGCCCAGGCGCTGCGCGCACGACTGCACCCAGGCGTCCGGATACTCGTCCTGGGCGCCGGCTTCATCGGCTCCGAGGTCGCCTCCTCCGCCCGTGCTCTCGGCGCCCTGCCGACCATCGTCGACGCCGCGCCCGTACCACTGGTCCGGGCGGTCGGCACCGACATCGGGCAGGCCCTCGCATCGCTGCACGCGCGCAACGGCACGCCACTGCGCCTGGCAGCGACGGTCGAGCGGTATCTCGGGCACGACCGCGTCGAGGGCGCACGACTGACGACCGGCGAGGTCCTGCCCGCGGACGTGGTGGTGGTCGGCGTGGGCGCGGCTCCCGCCACCGGGTGGCTGGAGGGGTCCGGCATCGAGCTGCACCCGAAGGACCGCGGCATCGTGTGCGACGCGTACCTGCGCACGTCGCTTCCCGGAGTCTTCGCGGCCGGTGACGTCGCGCACTGGCCCAATGCCGACCTCGACTCCGCCATGCGGCTGGAGAACTGGACGAACGCCGCGGCCCAGGGCGCGCACGCCGGTGCCAACGCCGTCACGCCCGGGGCACTGAGCCCCTACCGGACGGTCCCGTACTTCTGGAGCGACTGGTACGGCCAGCGCATCCAGTTCGTGGGAATCCCCGGTGACGACGTCGAGTTCGTATCCGGTGCGCCCGACGCCGACCGGTTCACCGCGGCCGTCTGGCACGGTGAACGCCTGGTCGGTGCGGCCACGCTCAACGAGCCTCGCAAGACCATGAAGCTCCGGCGCCTCATCGCGGGGCAGGGCACCCGGCAGCACGTCGGTGAACTCCTGAACCGGGGCCGGCCGTCGTGACCGCCCGGATGCCCGAGCCAGGAGCGGTGGAGGGCGACCTCGTCCGGGGCGTCCTCGACTCCTTCGTCACCTACGTCCGGGCTGTGGGCGGACACGTCACCGTCGCCCCACCGGCGGTGGAAACGGCAGACGGGTGCTTCCGGTTCCCCCTGCTTTCCGTCGACGACGGGCAGGCGAGATTCGCCGGAGGGGTCCGCTTCGAGGCACACGCGGGCGCACTGGCGCTCGACATCAGCGAGCCCTGGCTCAGCTCGAACGGCACGCTCTCGGTCCGCGGCACACACGCCATGAACTCCGAGGGCCGACGCCTGCCGTTCGCCGTCGTCCACCCGGACAACAGCGCCGAGCTGACCCCGGAAGCAATCGTGGCGTTCGACTTCCGCTACCCCGCCGGCACTGCCCTGGCGCCCGTCGACCTCCTCCGATCCCACTGACGATCCCAGAGGGCATCGGCGCGACAGGCTGCTCCCATGGTGTGATCAAAGCGGTGGACGCGTTCCACCTGCGGCGACGCTGTGGGAGCCGCAGGCAGGGAAGGGCCTGACCAGCACTGAAAGACTCGAAACCGCAGGTCAGGACTTATCCCGTCAGCATTCGATGACGTTGACCGCGAGTCCGCCGCGGGCGGTCTCCTTGTATTTGACCTTCATGTCGGCGCCGGTCTCCTTCATCGTCTTGATGACCTTGTCCAGGGAGACGTGATGGCGGCCGTCGCCGCGGAGGGCCATGCGGGCCGCGGTGACGATGGGCCCTCACCCGGGTGGGCCGCCTGGCGGGTGCTTCGAGCCTCCCGCGGAAGCGAGCCACGTCGGCATGGCTGGCGAGCAGGTTGCTGATCGTCACGGTGATGCTTGGTACTGCATGGGGAGCGGTGGACGACCTGATCTCGGACGCGGAGTACCACGTTCTGCGCCCTGCGGGGCCGGGAGGCTGCACGGCCGTGGTGCGGGAGACGTCCTTTCTCGTGATCGGCAATGGCGAGGCGTACGCGGTGGGGCGCACCGGCCTGGCCCTGGGCGAGTCGGCATCCTGGACGGTCGACGATGGTTACCGGCCCGTCGATGCGGGCACGTACGAGTTGGACTGGGGGCGGGGCGGCGGTCTTCTGCGGATCAGCGGTACGAGCACCGATCCGGTCGTCCGTGGGGGATTGGTCGACATCGACTGCGGGTGGTGAGGCCGGTCATGCTCACCGGCGTGCCCGGCGCGAGGCCCTCGGGGGCACGGTAAAGGGCGCGCCCCGGGGGCGACAAGAGCTGGCTACCTCACCACCACCGCGGGGCCGTGCCACTCTCGTGCCAGAACGGGCGGGGACTCACGGTGACTCGGCAGCAACAACGGTGCAGACGCGAGGACCTACGCCAAGGCAGATGTGCGCAGCTCACGCCAGCAACCGCCCAACCTCGCTCCCAAAGTGGTGATCACGGCGTTGAGGGTGTGTCGGGGTGTGGCAGCCCCGGTTTCCGCCTGTGGGTCAGGCCGTGTTGGGCATGGCGATGGTGCCGGTGATCTCATTCCAGGTCTCGAAGCGGTGGTGCATCTCGGTGCGGTATCCGGTGGCGGTGAGCAGGTGGCGCCGGGGTCGGAAGTGCGGTGAGACCTGACTGAACACCGACAGGTATTTCTGTGCTCCGCGGGGTGAGCGGAAGCCCTTCATCGCGCGTTCGCGCTGGCGGGTGGGCTGGTGGGAGTTCTCCGCCCGGTTGTTCAAGCCCTTGTGCGA
>NZ_JBEZKL010000184.1:0-11128 GCF_040704695.1 Streptomyces sp. NPDC048411 | reverse complement strand
GGGCCCGGCCGCGCGGGACGGCCAGCGCGGCCCATCCGGCGAGGACGAGAACCCCGAGTCCGGCCGCGGCGACCAGCACAGCGGTCCTGGTGGCGTCTTCCCCCTGCGTGTGGTCGGGCATCCGTACGACGCCGGCGTGCGCGTCGGCCCTGGCGCCGGCCCCCTTCGTGCCGTCCTCGGGCACCGAGGCGACCGCCGCGTAGGCGTCCAGCCGGGGTACGTAGTCGGGGTAGGCGGTGGAGATCAGGCGCCGGGCGACCTCCGCGGCCGACAGGTCGGGGAAGGCCGACCGTACGAGGGCGGCGGCTCCCGCAGCGTACCCGGCGGCCAGCGAGGCCCCGTTGCCGACGAAGTGCCCGCTGCCCCGCGGCCCGATGCCGACGACGCCGTCGCCGGGGGCCGCCAGGTCGACGTCGACGGGGAGCAGCGCGCCGTCCTGGCGGACGCCCTTGACGTCCACGTCCAGGACGCTCAGCACGCCGGGGGAGGCCGCGGGCCAGTAGTTCCGGGGTGCCGGTGTGCCGGCCCCGGTGCCGCTCGGCAGGTCCGGTACGGCGGCGGCCACGATCAGGCTGTCGTGCTTCGCGGCGTAGGACACCGCGTCGTCGAGCGCGGCCGACCTGGTCTCGAACGCCGCCGACACCTCGACGACCTGGGCGCCGGCGTCCACGGCGTCGCGGATGCCCGCCGCGACACCGGCCGCCAAGGGTGTCCCGTGCTCGGTGGTGGCGCGGACCGCGACGATGCTCGCCCGGGGGGCCACGCCGTGGAAGGCGACGCCCTTGGCGGGTGCGGCGGCGATCAGTCCGGCCACGAAGGTCCCGTGGCCGACGCAGTCGTCTCCGCCGCCGCCGAGGGCCTCGACCCGTCCCGCGAGGGTGAGCGCCTCGGTGGAGACGCCCGTGTCGACGACGCCGACCTTGACCCCCGCGCCCTGGGAGATCCGTGCGGCGCGGAGCAGTTCCAGGCTCTGGTGCTCCCAGGGCGTGGCCGTGGCCTTTGCCGTGGACCGCTTGGTGCAGTCGGCGTCGTCGGCCAGCACGGAGGTCATGACGGGCAGTTTGACGGTCGGTGTGCCCTCCGCGGCAGCGGCGGCGGGCCCCACGGCCAGCACGGCCATCGCCGTCAGGGCCGGTGGCAGCAGGACCGCCGCACCCAGACGTACGGCCGGCCGCAGCAGTCCCGCCGCACCCGTGCGCACGGCGGGCCGCAGTCCCGCACGCGGGCGCAGGGTTCGCTCTCCCGGTCTGCGGATCATGCGGACAGTCCCTCCCGCCGTGGGGCGTCCTGGGGCAGCAGCAGCCGCAGGTCCTCCAGGCCCGGCGCGGCCATGCGGCTGATCCGGCCGGCCTGACGCGTCATCATGCCCTCCAGTACCTGGCGTGCCAGGCGCCCGTTGCCGAAGGACCGGTCGCGCGGCAGCGTCTCGAAGTGCTCCCGGAGCACCTGCCCGGTGCCGGGTCCGCACTCGTAGCCCGATGTCGCGGCATGGGCCCGCACGATCGTGACCAGTTCGTCGGAGGAGTAGTCGGCGAACTCGACGCGGCGGGAGAATCGCGAGGACAGGCCCGGGTTGGACGCCAGGAACCCCTCGATCTCCTCGGTGTACCCGGCGGCGATCACGACCACCTCGTCACGGTGGTCCTCCATCAGCTTCAGCAGCGTGTCGACCGCCTCGCGGCCGAAGTCGGAGGCCGAGGCGCCCGCCGGGGTGAGGGTGTACGCCTCGTCGACGAACAGCACACCGCCGATGGCCCGCTCGAACACCTCGCGGGTCAGCTGCGCGGTGTGGCCGATGTACCGGCCCACCAGATCGGCGCGGGAGACCTCGACGAGCTGGCCGCGGGGCAGCACGCCCAGCGAGGCGAGCAGTTCGCCGTACAGGCGGGCCACGGTCGTCTTGCCGGTGCCGGGCGGGCCGGTGAAGACGAGGTGGTGGCTGATGCGCGGCGCGGGCAGGCCCGCGGCCTCGCGCTGACGCGCGGTGGACAGCAGGTTGACCAGGTCGGTGACGTCCCGTTTCACGGCCGCCAGACCCACCAGATCCCCCAGTCGTGCCAGCGGGTTGGTCTCGTCCGGGGTGTCCTCGCCCGAGACGGCGGCGGCCGCCTCGGCGTCCACGTCCTCGGGCAGCAGCAGTTGCAGGTCGCTCTCGGAGATCTCGGCGAGACCGGCCAGCCGGGTCGCCTGCCGGTCCACCATCTCCTCGAACACCCGGCGTGCCTCACGGCCGTTGCCGAACGTGGCGTCCTTGGGCATGCGGTCGAAGCGCACGGCCAGTGCCTGGTGGGTGGACTCGTCCATCCGGTACTGATGGCCGAGGCACATCTTCTCGACGATGGAGACCAGTTCGGGCACGGTGTAGTTCTCGAACTCGATGGTCCGGGAGAAGCGGGAGGCGAGGCCCGGGTTGGACGCCAGGAAGTCGTCCATCTGGGAGGAGTAGCCCGCAGCGACGACCACCACGTCGTCGCGGTGGTCCTCCATCAGCTTCAGCAGTGTGTCGACCGCCTCGCGGCCGAAGTTGGCGCCGGAGCCCTTGCCGTCGGACAGCAGCGTGTACGCCTCGTCGATGAACAGGACGCCGCCGAGGGCCTCGTTGAAGGCCTCGGTGGTCTTGATGGCGGTACCGCCGACGATCTGGGCGACCAGGTCGGCCCGGGAGACCTCGACCAGGTGTCCCGACCGGAGGGTGCCGAGCCCGGCGAGGATGTTGCCGTAGAGCCGGGCCACGGTGGTCTTGCCGGTGCCCGGGGGGCCGGCGAAGACCAGGTGCCGGCTCATCGGCGGCGCCGACATGCCGAGTCTGGCGCGGCGCTGGGCGAGCTGGGTGAGGTTGACCAGCGTACGGACCTGCTGCTTGACGTTGTTCAGGCCGATCAGGGCGTCGAGCGCGGCCAGCGAGCCGTCGTCGCCCGAGCCGTCGCCGTGCTCCTGGGTGCCGGGGGAGGCGGCCGGGTCGGTGCCCTCGGCGTCGCCGACGCCCCACGCGTCCCGCTTGCCGTTGCCCGCGCTGGTCAGGCCCTCCACGGCCACCCGGTCGCCCGCCTTGGCCTGGATCAGGCCGCCGCCCGCGTTGTCGCGGACGGTGCAGTTGACCACGGAGACCGGGGAGTCGGACTCGATGCGCACGCCGTCCTTGCCGCTGCCGCTGATCTCGCAGGAGTTCAGGGCCGCCCGCCCGCCGTCGGCGATCAGCACGCCCTGCTCGGTGCTCTCGTGGGCCGTCACCCTGGTCGCGGTCAGGTCGCCGTCGTTCTCGACCAGGACGCCGCTGAGCGCCGCCTTGGTGATCGCGCAGTCCCGCACCGTCATGGTGCCGCCGGCGCCGACGGAGAGCCCGGCGCCCTCCGGGGAGTCCACCGTTCCCCCGCCGACGTAGACGTTGCCGTCGTCCGCCACGCGGACACCCGCGCCCCCGGGCCGCTCGATCAGGCAGTCCTCCAGGCGGCCCCGGCCGTCCTTGACCACCTCCACGCCGTGTCCCGCCGGGGAGATGATCCTGGCCCGGCGGACCAGCGGATTGGCGCCGGTGCGCACACAGACGCCTACGCCCTTGGCGTCCACGACCTCCAGCCGGTCCAGTTCGGCCGCGGACTCCTCCTCCAGCAGCAGCGCCGTGCCGGCGCAGTCCCGGACCGTGAGGCCGACGAAGACCGGCGAGGACGATCCCGTCACCCGCACCGCCGGCGCCTCGCAGGAGTCCGCCCAGCAGTCCTCGAACGTGCCGCGGGAGCGGTCCGTGACGAGTACCGCGTGCTCCTTGGTACGGGCCACCCTGCAGCGGCGCAGCAGCGGATCGCTGCCCTTGCCCACGGCGATGCCGACACCGGAGGTGTTCGTCACCCGCACGTCCTCGAAGACGGTGCGCGACTCGCTCGTGATGTGCAGGCCCGTGGACGTGTCGTGCAGCACCGTGCGCAGCACACTGGTGGTGCTGCGGCCCTCCAGCGCCACCGCCGGCTGGTCCGTGGAGGAGATGTCGCACTCCTCGACCGATCCCTGGGCGTCGCCGTTGGCCAGGACGCCGTTGCCGCGGGCGTCGCGGATCGTGCAGCCCCGCACGGTGACCCGCCCCTGTTCACCGATCACGACGCCCGTCGTACCGAGGTGTTCGAGGGTGGAGGACTCCACGGAGCTGTCCGCGGGCGAGGTGACGACGACGCCGGCGCCCGTGCCGTTGGTCACCCGGCAGTCGCGCAGGGCCAGCGATCCGCTGTTGCGGGCGAGCAGCGCGGTCCACGAGGAGGCCGCGATCTCGCAGCCGTCCATCGCCACCTGTCCACGGGGGGCGTCGACGACCGGAAGTTCCTCGTCGCGGCCGCGCAGCACCAGGTCGGTGAGCATGACGGCGTCCGCCTTCAGCGTCAGGGCGGTGCCCCGGCGCGGGGCTATCTCCACGGTGCCACGTGCCTGGGCGGCTACGATGGTGACCGGCGTGGTGATCGTCAGGTTCTCCGGGTAGGTGCCGGGGAGGACGCTGAGGACCGCGCCACTGCGCGCTCTGGCGAGCGCCTCCCCAATGGTTGACAAGCCGTCGGCGCTGTCCGGGCCGACGGTGAGTACCTGGCGAGACACGCGTGGTTCCTCCTCAGACGGACACCCCGGAAAGCCGCGAACCGGGAGTGCCTTGCACGGGCAGCGACCATGTTGCCGGGCGCCAAGGTCGCTGGGTTGGCGGACCGGGTGGACACGTCGGCAACCGTGCGGCGGATACCTGTCTTGCCATCGGCCCTGCCGACACCCCACTCGATTGCCTCGGTGGCCCTCGGCCGACCCGGGACCAGAGTAGTTGAGGTTCAGCGGCATGGGGGAACCATGTGCCGACCGGGACACATATGTCACAGGTGATGACGTGCCTCGGTATACGTCAGCCCCGGGGTGCGCCATCCCCGGGATGCGTTTGCGCTGGGATGAATCGGTCCAGGGAGGCGTTCCGGTGTGCGCCACAATGTGTTTCCCCCTTTCTCTCTCCTCTCCCTTCCTGCCCGCCCTCACAGATCGGCCCGATATACTCACCTGCCAACGGCCCGTCAGGGTGTCCTCGCCGCCGCGGACCGATCCCTCCGGCTGCTTCTGCCGCACCGTTCGATGCGCCGGTTCGAGTCGTCGATCGCGGGCCGGTATGAGTCACATGTCATACGTCGTGGCGGTCGTGGCGGCGAACCGAGACGGCGGTGGATCCGCTGTATGTGTGGAGGACCGGACCGCCCGGGTGACCCGTCGAAGTCCGTCCACGACACGGCTCCGTGCCCGCGCCTCGCTCGAAAGGAACACATGAAGCCTCCACACACACCCCGGTCGGCGCGCGATCTCCCCAAGAGAGTCCCGGGCAGCACCCGTTCCATCGGGCGCGGTGCCGGGCCCGCTCAGGACGGTGTCCCGGACGGCGGCGACCTCATACCCGACCCGGCCGGCAAAGGCGCCCGTCTGCCCCGGCTCACGCAGTTCTCCTCGCTCGGATCGCGGAGCAACGCCGGCCGCGGCCCCACGGCACCGACCGCGGTGGCCGGCGCTCCAGCGGACGGCTCGGCCGGAGAGCGTTTCGACGAGAACTTCGCACGTCACCGCGGAGCGCGCAAAACCCCTGCTCCGGACATCGTCGTACCGCCCACTCCGGCCGGCCGCCGTCCCAAGGACAAGACCCGGCGCGAGGGTTCGCGCGGTGCCCTGGTCGTCGTGGGCGTCGTGGGACTGCTGGCGGCGGGCAGTGTCCTGCTGACCCTCGGCCTGATCAACGGCGACCAGGGCGCGGAGCGTGACGGGGCGTCGGTGACCGTCGCCCCCGACGGTCACAGCAGTGACGTCCTCGACGGACTGACCGCGCCTTCGGCGAGCGCGGCCGGCAAGCAGGCCGAAGGTTCACAGAAGCCCGCGCCGTCGGCGTCGCCCACCAGCAGCGCGTCGGGCACGGTCTCCGCGTCCCCAGGCGCGCACGTCAGCGCCTCGGCGAAGGCGACGGCCAAGGCCGGAACGACCGCACAGGCCGCGGTGCCGGGGATGGGCGTCTTCAGCCACGCGTCCCACCGCTGCATCGACGTCGTCGGCGGCAAAGGCGTGCCGGACACGGGGCTGATGATCTCGGACTGCTCGCAATCCGCCTCGCAGCACTGGACGTTCACGGGCGGAACCATGCGCTCGCTCGGCATGTGCGTGCAGCTCGCGGGCGGCTCGACCGCTGATGGGACGGACCTCGTCCTGGCGACGTGCGACGGCGGTGCGGCGCAGCGGTTCGTGCTCAACTTCCGCCATGACCTGGTCAGCGGTCTCGCCAACAAGTGCGCGGACGTGCGCGACCAACAGACCGCGAACGGCACCCGGCTCCAGCTGTGGTCCTGCGCCGGTAGCCCCAATCAGAAGTGGTCCACGGACTGAGTGCCTGTTGACTGCCGGCAGGGCATCCCTTCTGCATCAGCACACTCTGATTGCCGGAAGAGGACTGCTGGGGACGACGTGGTTGTCGAGGAAGTTCCGGCAGACGCTCCCCGCCCCGACCGGTGACACACCGGGCGACCCACCGGAGGTGCGGTCAGCCGCCGACGCTGCGCGCACCCGGGGTTGTCGAGGTGTTGTCGAGGGACAGCGGACGGCCGGGGCGAGAGCTGAGTCTCGCCCCGGCCTATGACCTTTCGGCCGGTTCACCGTTGCAGTGGCACCCGTCAGCGCAGCTTGTACGCCGTGGGGAGCGTCTGCTTGACAGTGTTGCCCTGGCTGTCGGTCGCGCTGATCCGCAGCCCGACGCCCTCGGCCGCCTGCTTCCGGCTCGGGTTCTTGATCTTCGCGGTGAAGGTGTCCGTCCCGGCTTCCTCGGTGGACACCGGACGCCAGGTCTTGCCCCCGTCGTAGCTGGCCTCGACGTGCAGGGAGGTCACCTTGGGCGAGGCGGTGAGGCCCTCCTGGTGATAGCCGACGATCGTGATCTGATGGGTGGCCCCGGCCTTGGCGGTGTTGTCCAGGGCCAGACCGAGGTCGTACCGCAGGAAGGTCAGCGGCTCCGGACGGCAGGCCGCCCGGTTGTCACCGACCACCTTGCCCACACAGGGGTGGAGCTGCGGAGCATCATCCTTGGCCGGCTTCTCGGAGCTGTACGTCCATTCCGTCCTGACCCCGTTGGTCCTGGCCTCGAACGTGTACCGGGCCGATTCCGCCGGCAGGTCGTAGCCGGCGAGCTTGCCGGTGATGGTGAGAAGCCCCCAGTAGTCGAACTGCAGTGGCGTCAGACGCCGTTGGACTTCGCCACCGGACTGGTTGCGCAACGTGAAGTCGCAGGTGTAGTCGAGGGTCGGCTCGGTGGGCGGGGCCGTTGGACCACAGGCGTAGGCGCCGAAGAGGAGTTCCGCGAGTCGGTCGTTGTCGACGATTCCGACCATTGCCTGGCGGGCACCGCCGCTGCTGGTCAGCTGGAAGGTCGGGTAGAAGGTGTCGCCCTGCCGGCAGCCCGAGCACGGCGTTGACGTGTCGAACAACATTCCGGACTTGCTCCGCACCTGCGGCGCGGCGCCCGGTACGAGCGGTCCCTGGTTCCAGTGGACTTCGTCCTGCCCGGTGAGAACCATCTCCCGGCTCTCACTGCGGTCCCGGACCAGGACAGGGTCGTCTCCATGGTCGGCCCAGGCGGTGAGGAACTGGCTGATGGCGTTGTTCTGCCGTTTGATGAACGTGGTCATGGTCTGCTGTGTGGCCGCACGGGGCAGGTACATGCTGACCCCGCCCGGCAGGGAATCCGACAGCTGCGTCCAGGCCATGTTGGTGACCACTCCGGGCCGGTCGGCGTGGAAGTGGTGGTCGACCCTGTCGAGTTGCTCCCTACCGACCCGGCGCTCGGGGTTCGAGGCGATCTGACCGTCCGAGTGGTAATGGGTGGCATAAGCCCTCGGTGTGGCTGCGCCTCCGAGAGTGATCTCGACATCGGCGTCGGCCTTGATCCGCGTGATCAGGCGGTCCGCCTCGGCTTTGGGCACCCTCACGATCGGCAGTGCGGCGTACGGCTGGACCTCGGGGCAGCTCTTCGGCCCGTCGGTGCAGACGGTGCTTTGTGCGGAGCCGCCCAGTGAGGTGAGACCCGGTGCCGCGACCAGTACACCGGCGGCGGCAGCGGCGGCCACCCGCTCGTCCCTGAGCTTCGGGAAGTCACAGGTGTCCTGGCAGATGTCGGTCGGCGTCAGCAGCACCAGCTTGCCCCGGGCGTCTGTGCCGGCGAGCTCGGAGGCGGTCCCGGTGCCCGCGTAGACCACCGGTACATCTCCCTTGATCGGCAGTCGCGCGATCGGGACCGAGACATTGCGACGGACCGACTTCCCGTCCTTGAGCCATGTCTGCGAGCCGACGAGCGAGACGTCCGGGGTCCGGTAGCGGGCGGCCAGGCTGAAGGGAGCACCGCCGCCGGTGGCCTTCATGGTGACGACGGGAGTCGTCTGCACGGTGGAGATCTCCTCGGTGAGGGTTCCCGTGCGCACCTTCTCGGTCGGCAGCGTCCACCAGTTGGTCGTGCCGTCGTACCCGGTCACCATGGAGGCCGAGATCACCCATGCACGGTCCGCCGAGTACCGGGTCGTGAGGTCGACCATCTGGTAGACCTCGGTGGTCTCCGGGAACTGCACGCTCACCCGCTTGAGGTCGCGCAGGTCCAGCGTGACCGTGGTCGCCTCGGTGAGACTCACCTCCGGCGCCATCGGTGTGGCTTGCTGCCACTCCCCCGACGCGTCCCGCCACTTGACGGGGAATGTGGCCGCGTAGGTTCCGGTGAAGAGCGACGCGGTGACCTTCTCCCCGCCGGCGACGAGCGCCGGACCCCTGCCGAGGCCGGGGATCTCGTCGTCGTCCACCGGTATGAAAGTGGCGTAGCCGTACCGGATGTCGGTGGCACCCGGCGGGGGTACGACCTTCACGGTCAGGGGAAGCTTCGGGGGCTCGAGGTAGGTGGTGACCGGTGTGGCCGCCCACAGGGCTCCCGAGGAGTCCCTGGCACTCAGCGTGCCCGTGTAGTTGCCGAAGGCCCCGTCGATGTCGGCCCCCCGGCCGTCGAGTGTCACCGACACCTCGGTCGATCCGCCCGCAGGCACGACCACCTCATCCGTGCTGAGGCCGACCAGGCCGACCGGGGCGGGCTTCCCGGCGGAGGAGAGCGACGCCGTGAGGTGCAGCGTGGTCGCCTCGTCGGTGTGGTTGATGTAGGTGACCTTCTTCGTCAGCGGTGTGTGCGGGTACGCCAGGCGGCCGAAGCCCAGGCTTCCCGCCGTGGTGATCCGCGGATCGATCGCGGCGGCGACGTTCACCCGCCCGACACCCTGCGCGGTCGCGGCGTAGCCCAGGTCGGTGGCCGTGCTCATCAGCAACGACTTGATCTGCTGGCCGGTCAGGTCCGGATGCTGCTCAGCGACGATGGCCGCGGCACCGGTCACATGCGGTGTGGCCATCGAGGTCCCGTTGGACGAGATGTAGTACTCGTTCACCGGCGTGCCCAATGTTGTACCGGCGGCACGTGCCGCGACGATGTCGACCCCCGGAGCCGCGATGTCCGGCTTGGCGGCGCCGTCCCCGACCCGCGGTCCGCGGCTGGAGAAACTAGCCATCTTGTCCTGCTTGTCCACCGCCGCCACGGTCAGTGCCTCGTCGGCGGAGCCCGGGTTGTTGACCGTTCCGCTCGTCGGACCGCTGTTGCCCGCCGCCACCACGAACAGGGTTCCGGTGCTGCGGCTGAGCTCGTTGAGCGACTGGCTCAGCGGGTCGGTCCCGTCGGTGGGGACATCGCCGAGGCTCATGTTGACGACCTCGGCCCCGGAGTGGGCGGCCCACTCCATGCCCGCGATGACCGCGTCCTCAGGGCAGTGCCCGGTGTCGTCGCAGACCTTGCCGACCCGCAGCTTGGCGCCGGGGGCGACACCCTTGTACCGCCCGTCGGACGCGGCGCCGGTGCCCAGGATCGTGGACGCCACATGGGTGCCGTGCCCGTGCCCGTCCCGGGCGCCGTTGGGGTTGCCGGTGAAGTCGACCTGGTCGATGATGCTTCCGGCCACGTCCGGGTGGTTGGGGTCGATGCCGGTGTCCAGCACCGCCACGGACACGCCCGTGCCGTCGTACCCGCGGTCCCAGGCGACAGGCGCGCCGATCTGCGGCACGGAGGTGTCGAGGGTGACCTTGGCCATCCCGTTGAGCCACACCTTCTTGACCCCGGACAGCGACCCGGCGGACCGGGCGACGCTCGAGCGGGTATCCGTCTTGCCCTTTACCTGCTGCCACCACCGGCCGCCGCCGTCAATCTTCATCGAGCGGCCGTTGACGCTCGGCAGCGCCTTGCCGCCGGTCACGCCGGCCGGCTTCGGAGCCTTGGCCGCGGCGCTCTTGTCGGTGTAGGTGACGAGCACCGGCACCTCGCCGGTCTTGCCGACCGCGCCGGTCTTGCCGGCCGCGGTGAGTTCCACCAGTTCGGTCAGGTCGAAGAGCCCCCAGTCGAGCAGTCCCTCGTCGAGCAGTCCGAGTGCGTCGTTCGGCACGAAGTGCACGGTGCCCAGGTGGGTGATGGTCTGGAAAACGACCGGGATGCTCTCTGGCCGCGCCGCGCTCTCGACGTTGCGGACGACCGGTTGGCCGTCGGCGTCGACGCCGACGGCCACCTTGTCACCGGTGATCAGCGTGACCGGTACGGTCCCGCCGGCCGCGGAGACGATCTTGCGCAGGTCGTCATCGGCGGTCGGTGACACCTTCTTCTGCCCTGCGTCCGGGTGCGACGCCTGCCGGGCCGAATCGGTGGCGCCCGCCGTGTCGGTGGCGCCCGCCGTGGGCGACATGATCGCCCCGAAGATGGCCAGACCAACGGTCACCGCGCCCAAGCGCGTTCTGAGACGCTGCGTTGTCGGACTTCGCTTCATCTATCGATCTCCTGTTGGATTCACGAGGAACATCTGGGGAGGGCGGACCGCGTGAGAGCACAAGGTCGTCGCCCGGGCAAGCACGGTCCGGCCACGCGCCTAGGGCCTGTTCTGAGTTCCCCGCCTGCGCCCCGACGCCCGGCACGCACGCTCGCCGCACGGTGTCGCAGGACAGGTGGCTCCGCCACATGACCTGCGACACCGCACGCCGATCGCACGCACCGACCACCGCTGCGCCCGCGCTTCGCGCGGACAACGGG
>NZ_JBEZKL010000183.1:0-11221 GCF_040704695.1 Streptomyces sp. NPDC048411 | reverse complement strand
GTGAACGTGAACGTCCCCGGCGCCGCGGCGACTTCCGCGACGGTCCCGGTCGTCGACACCTTGCCGCCTTCGCCGCCGCGCGTCCGCGCCGGCCGTCGAGCCACTCCCGGGCCCAGTCCGGCACCTCCGCCGGCCCGAGCACCGCCTCGCCCGACGCCCGGAGCAGCAGCAGACCCAGGGCGTGCTTGCACGGGAACTTCCGGCTGGGGCAACTGCACTTGTACGCGGGGCCCGTCGTATCGACCACCGTCCGGTACGGCTTGCTTCCGCTTCCCTTGCACAGACCCCACACCGCGCCCGACCCGTCGCAGCCCGCACCGGACCACGGCCCGGCCGAACCGAGCTTGCCTCCCGCCTTGCGTGATGACTCGTCAGGAGCTAGGGCCAGCACCTGCTCCACCGTCCAGCGCGCCACCGGAGCAGCGGTGCGCAAGGGTTCTCCCCCGTGAGATAGCAGCATGGTGACGACGGTAGGGCGCGGCACTGACAATCGGCTCCGACCTGCGGAGACAGCCGATTGTCAGTGGCGTGGTGCACGGTGGGAACCACATCCGGTCGACCGATCTGGAGGGGGATCCATGACCGTGTCCGAAACCATCGCAGGCGTCGGCGCAGCAGCTCTGCGCCCGCATGCCGAGGACGCTTTCGCCGACGAACTGAAGGCGCTCGCCGCAGCCGACGACCGCCCGCGTCCCGCCCGATGGAAGCTGTCCCCGTGGGCGGTGGCCACCTATCTTCTCGGCGGCGTGCTGGCGGACGGGACGGTGATCACACCTAAGTACGTGGGGCCGCGCCGCCTCGTCGAGGTCGCCGTGACGACGCTCGCCACCGACCGGGCGCTGCTGCTCCTCGGCGTTCCCGGCACCGCCAAGACCTGGGTCTCCGAGCACCTCGCGGCCGCTGTCAGCGGAGACTCGACGCTGCTCGTCCAGGGCACGGCGGGCACACCCGAGGAAGCCGTCCGCTACGGGTGGAACTACGCGCAGCTGCTGGCGCACGGCCCCAGCCGCGACGCACTGGTGCCCAGCCCGCTGATGCGTGCCATGTCCGAGGGCATGACCGCGCGGATCGAGGAGCTCACCCGCATCCCCGCCGATGTGCAGGACTCGCTCATCACGATCCTGTCGGAGAAGACGCTTCCCATTCCGGAGCTGGGGCAGGAGGTCCAGGCCGTCCGGGGATTCAACGTCATCGCGACGGCCAACGACCGCGACCGCGGGGTCAACGAGCTGTCCAGCGCCCTGCGCCGCCGGTTCAACACGGTCGTGCTGCCGCTGCCCGCCACGCCCGATGCCGAGGTCGACATCGTGTCCCGGCGCGTCGACCAGATGGGGCGCTCGCTCGACCTTCCGGCCGCCCCCGACGGCATGGCCGAGATCCGACGGGTGGTCACGGTCTTCCGTGAACTGCGCGACGGCATCACGACGGACGGACGCACCAAGCTCAAGTCCCCGTCGGGCACGCTGTCCACGGCCGAGGCCATCTCCGTCGTCACCAACGGCCTTGCGCTCGCAGCCCACTTCGGCGACGGAGTGCTGCGCCCCGGCGATGTCGCGGCCGGCATCCTCGGCGCGGTCGTCCGGGATCCGGCGGCGGACCGGGTGGTCTGGCAGGAGTACCTGGAGACGGTGGTCCGGGAGCGGGACGGCTGGAAGGACTTCTACCGCGCCTGCCGCGAGGTCTCCGTATGACCGGGGCAGCGCCCGCCGCGGGGCCGCTGCTGCTCGGGGTCCGGCACCACGGGCCCGGCTCCGCCCGCGCGGTCCGCGCCGCGCTGGAGGCCGCCCTTCCGAAGGCGGTCCTCATCGAGGGGCCGCCCGAGGGCGACGCACTCCTGCCGCTCGCCGCCGACGAGCGGATGCGGCCACCCGTCGCGCTGCTCGCTCACGCTGTGGACGATCCGGGGCGGGCGGCGTTCTGGCCGCTGGCCGAGTTCTCGCCCGAGTGGGTCGCGATCCGCTGGGCGCTGGGCCACGACGTCCCGGTCCGCTTCATCGACCTGCCCGCGGCGCATTCCCTGGCCATGACCGACTCTCCGGACGGGAGCGAGGACAAGGAGCGGGGAGCTGAGGAAGCCGCCCCGGCCGACGCGGTCGCCGCGCCTTTGGCCGACCCGATCGGCGCCCTCGCCGAAGCCGCCGGATACGACGACCCGGAGCGCTGGTGGGAGGATGTCGTCGAACACCGCGCACCGAACGGCGAACTCGCTGACCCACGCGCCCCGTTCGCCGCGCTCGGCGAGGCGATGACGGCGCTGCGCGAGGTGTACGGGGACGGCGGGCATCCCCGCGACGCCGTCCGCGAGGCGTACATGCGGATCCAGCTGCGGGCCGCGCGCAAGGAGTTCGGGGACGACATCGCCGTCGTCTGCGGAGCCTGGCACGTGCCCGCGCTCGGCGCGCGGACGACCGTCACCGCCGACCGGGCCCTCGTCAGGGGACTGCCCAAGGTGAAGGCCGAGCTGACGTGGGTGCCCTGGACCCATCGCCGGCTCGCCCGGCACAGCGGATACGGGGCGGGCATCGACTCGCCCGGCTGGTACGGACACCTCTTCGCCGCCCCCGACCGTCCCGTCGAGCGGTGGATGACCAAAGTCGCCGGACTCCTGCGCGACGAGGACCGGTTCGTGTCCTCCGCCCATGTCATCGAGGCCGTCCGGCTCGCCGGGACCCTCGCGGCGATGCGCGGCCGGCCGCTCGCCGGACTGGACGAGACGACGGACGCGATCCGGGCGGTGATGTGCGAGGGCTCCGATGTGCCGCTCGCGCTCGTCCGGGACCGGCTCATCGTCGGCGAGACGCTCGGCGAGGTTCCGGACACCGCCCCGGCCGTGCCGTTGCAGCGCGACCTCACCCGGCTCCAGCGCACCCTGCGGCTCAAGCCGGAAGCGCAGGAGCGGGAGTTGGAGCTCGACCTCCGCAAGGACACCGACGCGTCCCGCAGCCGCCTGCTGCACCGCCTGCGGCTCCTCGCCGTCGGCTGGGGCGAACCGGCCACCGGGCGGGGGAGCACCGGCACCTTTCGGGAGACCTGGCGGCTGCACTGGGAGCCCGAGCTGCACGTACGCGTCGCGGAGGCCGGGGTCTGGGGCACCACCGTGCTCTCCGCCGCGACCGCCAAGGCCGAATCGGAGGCCGTGTCGGCGACCGCCCTCGCCGAGGTCACCGCGCTCGCCGAGCGCTGTCTCCTCGCCGAACTGCCCGAGGCACTGCCCGTGGTGATGCGGGCCCTCGCCGACCGCGCCGCGCTCGACGCGGACGTCGGCCACCTCGCCGACGCCCTGCCCGCCCTCGCCCGCACCCTGCGGTACGGGGACGTCCGGTCCACGGACACCGCGGCGCTCGGCGAGGTCGCGGCCGGGCTCGCCGAGCGGATCTGCGTCGGACTGCCGCCCGCCTGCACCGGGCTCGACGCCGACGGGGCCGCCGAACTGCGCCGCAAGGTGGACGGCGTCCACACCGCGATCGGGCTGCTCGCCGGAACCGTGTCGGCGGTCGGACTCCGTGAGCGCTGGGCCGCCGTGCTGCACAAGCTGGCCGCCCGGGACACGGTCGCGGGCGTCATCCGGGGCCGCTCGACGCGGCTGCTCCTCGACGACGGGCGGCTCGAAGAGGATGACGCGGCACGGCTGATGGGCCTCGCCCTCTCGCCCGGCACACCCCCGGCCGACGCGGCGGCCTGGATCGAGGGGTTCGTCGGCGGGGCCGACGGGGGCGGCATGCTCCTTGTCCACGACGAGCGGCTGCTCGGCCTGGTCGACGCCTGGCTGGCCGGTGTCCCCGCCGACACGTTCACCGATGTGCTCCCGCTGCTGCGCCGCACCTTCTCGGCGTACGAAGCAGGCGTACGGCGCACGCTCGGCGAGCTCGTACGACGTGGCCCGGCCGCCGGGGCACCGGCCGCGACCGCCGCCGGGACGGCGGCACCCGGCTTCGGGCCCGGCCTCGACGAGGCGCGGGCGGACGCGGTGGTGCCGGTGCTGCGGCTGCTGCTGGGGCTGAACACCGAGCGCACAGAGGGCGCAGAGGGTGCCGACAACGCCATGGAACCGCTGGGGGCAACAGGATGACGACGGTCACGGAAGCAGGCACGGACGCGGAGCGGCCGGGAGCCGCCGGGCGGGGCGCGGCGCACGACGAACGGCTCCGGCGGTGGCGCATGGTGCTGGGCGCGGACGGCGCCGAGTCCACCGGGTGCACGCTGACCGGACAGGACGCCGCGATGGACGGTGCGCTGAACGCGCTGTACGGCGGCGGGGGCAGGTCCGGCGGCCGCGGCGGGACCGAGCGCTCGGCCGGACTCGGCGCCTCCGCCCCGTCCGTCGCCCGCTGGCTCGGCGACATCCGCACGTACTTCCCCGCCTCCGTCGTCCAGGTCATGCAGCGCGACGCGATCGACCGGCTCGGTCTCTCCGCGCTGCTGCTGGAGCCGGAGATGCTGGAGGCCGTCGAGGCGGACGTCCACCTGGTCGGAACGCTCCTCTCGCTCAACAAGGCGATGCCCGAGACGACGAAGGAGACGGCACGAGCCGTCGTACGCAAGGTGGTCGACGACCTGGAGAAGCGGCTTGCCACCCGCACCCGGGCCTCGCTGACCGGCGCACTCGACCGCTCGGCGAGGATCAACCGGCCGCGTCACCACGACATCGACTGGGACCGCACCATCCGGGCCAACCTCAAGAACTACCTCCTGCTTCCTGGCGGGGACGGTGCCGGCACGGTCGTCCCCGAGCGGCTCATCGGCTACGGACGCGCCGCGCAGGCGGTGAAGAAGGACGTCGTCCTCTGCATCGACCAGTCGGGGTCGATGGCTGCCTCCGTCGTCTACGCCTCCGTCTTCGGCGCGGTGCTCGCCTCCATGCGTACGTTGCGGACCAGGCTCGTCGCCTTCGACACGGCTGTCGTCGACCTCACCGAGCAGCTCGACGACCCCGTCGACGTACTCTTCGGCACCCAGCTCGGCGGCGGCACGGACATCAACCGGGCGCTCGCCTACTGCCAGTCCCAGATCACCCGGCCCGCCGACACCGTCGTGGTTCTCATCAGCGACCTCTACGAAGGCGGCATCCGCAACGAAATGCTGAAGCGGGTGGCGGCGATGAAGGCGTCCGGTGTGCAGTTCGTGACACTGCTCGCCCTGTCCGACGAGGGCGCGCCCGCCTACGACCGCGAGCACGCGGCGGCGCTCGGCGCGCTCGGAGCACCGGCTTTCGCGTGCACCCCGGACCTCTTTCCGGAGGTGATGGCCGCGGCGCTGGAGAAGAGGCCACTGCCCGTACCGGACAAGGAGGCCCATCAGTAACAAGGCACTCGCGTCAGCCCGGGAAGGTCGTGCACGCATCGTCCCGTCGCCCGCGGAGGACCGCGTTCCGCAGTCCGCGCCCTTCCGGGAGGGCTCACTCCGACGGGACGGCAGCAGCTGCACGTCCAGTCGCCGGCCCGCGCCCGGCGCGCGGGCCGGGCGCGACGCCCGTCCGGCTGTCGAGCACGCGGCGCACGGAGCGGCGGGTCGGACCCGATCGCTCCCGCCTGTCCGAGCGACGCGGTGGCCGCCTTCACCGCTCCGGAGTATCCGGCCCGGGAGATCTGAGACCCCTCGGAGCGCCGAGTGCTCCGCCCGGCCCGCGGCCGGGCGGGTCCCCGCCAGTGTCCGGACCACCGCGTCCCGACCGTGGGCTCCGCCCGGCCACGGGCCGCCCTCGCTCCACCGGCGCGGCCCGTGCCGTGTCGTCCACTGCGACCCGGCCGCCGGCACGACCTGTGACCGTAATCACCGCCCAGGTGCGATCTGCGATTTAGGGTCATGCGGAGCTCGGGGATAACCTGCGAGATGGACATGCCGCGTACTCGGTAACCGTGTGCGCCTTCCTTGTGACCGAGCAGTCACGTTGCCCCTCGCGGCACGCCCACGCTGAAAACGAACCGCGAGACCACTGAAAAGGGACGGACGCGCGTGGACCTGTTCGAGTACCAGGCGAGGGACCTCTTCGCCAAGCACGGTGTACCGGTGCTGGCCGGTGAAGTCATTGGCACGCCTGAGGCAGCCCGCGAGGCGACCGAGCGGCTGGGCGGCAAGTCTGTCGTCAAGGCGCAGGTGAAGGTCGGCGGCCGCGGCAAGGCCGGCGGCGTCAAGCTGGCCGCCACCCCCGACGAGGCGGTCGCTCGGGCGACCGACATTCTCGGCATGGACATCAAGGGCCACACGGTCCACAAGGTGATGATCGCCGAGACCGCGCCGGAGATTCTTGAGGAGTACTACGTCTCGTACCTCCTCGACCGCACCAACCGCACCTTCCTGGCCATGGCCTCGGTGCAGGGCGGCATGGACATCGAGGAGGTCGCGGAGAAGACCCCCGAGGCCCTCGCGAAGGTCCCGGTCGATTCCAACACCGGTGTCACGATCGAGAAGGCCCGCGAGATCGTCGCCCAGGCGAAGTTCCCGGCCGAGGTGGCCGAGAAGGTCGCCGAGGTCATGGTGACGCTGTGGGACACGTTCGTCGCCGAGGACGCGCTCCTCGTCGAGGTCAACCCGCTCGCCAAGGTCGCCTCCGGCGACGTCCTGGCGCTGGACGGCAAGGTGTCTCTCGACGAGAACGCCGACTTCCGTCAGCCCGGCCACGAGGCCCTCGAGGACAAGGACGCAGCCAACCCGCTCGAGGCTGCCGCCAAGGCCAAGAACCTCAACTACGTCAAGCTCGACGGCGAGGTCGGCATCATCGGTAACGGTGCCGGTCTGGTCATGTCGACCCTGGACGTCGTCGCGTACGCCGGTGAGAACCACGGCAACGTGAAGCCCGCCAACTTCCTCGACATCGGTGGCGGCGCCTCCGCAGAGGTCATGGCGAACGGCCTGGAGATCATTCTCGGCGACCCGGACGTCAAGTCCGTCTTCGTCAACGTCTTCGGCGGCATCACCGCGTGCGACGAGGTCGCCAACGGCATCGTCCAGGCTCTTGCGCTGCTCAAGAGCAAGGGCGAAGAGGTCACCAAGCCGCTGGTCGTGCGCCTCGACGGCAACAACGCGGAACTGGGTCGCAGGATCCTTTCCGACGCCAACCACCCGCTGGTGCAGCGTGTGGACACCATGGACGGCGCGGCCGACAAGGCCGCCGAGCTCGCCGCGGCTGCGAAGTAAGGGACGAGGGACTCCAACACCATGGCTATCTTCCTCACCAAGGACAGCAAGGTCATCGTCCAGGGGATGACCGGTGCCACCGGCATGAAGCACACCAAGCTCATGCTGGGCGACGGCACCAACATCGTCGGCGGCGTGAACCCGCGCAAGGCCGGCACGACCGTCGACTTCGACGGCACCGAGGTACCCGTCTTCGGCTCCGTCGCCGAGGCGATGGAGAAGACCGGCGCCGACGTGTCCGTCCTCTTCGTGCCGCCGGCCTTCGCGAAGGCCGCCGTCGTCGAGGCGATCGACGCCGAGATCCCCCTCGCCGTCGTGATCACCGAGGGCATCGCCGTCCACGACTCGGCCGCCTTCTGGGCGTACGCCGGTTCGAAGGGCAACAAGACCCGGATCATCGGCCCGAACTGCCCCGGCCTGATCACCCCCGGCCAGTCCAACGCCGGCATCATCCCGGGCGACATCACCAAGCCCGGCCGCATCGGTCTCGTGTCGAAGTCCGGCACGCTGACCTACCAGATGATGTACGAGCTCCGTGACATCGGCTTCTCGTCCGCCGTCGGCATCGGTGGCGACCCGATCATCGGTACGACGCACATCGACGCCCTCGCGGCGTTCGAGGCCGACCCCGAGACCGACCTGATCGTCATGATCGGTGAGATCGGCGGCGACGCCGAGGAGCGTGCGGCGGACTTCATCGCGAAGAACGTCACCAAGCCGGTCGTCGGTTACGTCGCGGGCTTCACCGCCCCCGAGGGCAAGACCATGGGCCACGCGGGCGCCATCGTCTCCGGCTCCTCCGGCACCGCCCAGGCGAAGAAGGAGGCCCTTGAGGCCGCCGGCGTCAAGGTCGGCAAGACGCCGACCGAGACCGCCAAGCTGGCGCGCGAGATCCTCGGCGCCTGATCACCTCTTCGCGGGACTGCCTCCGCACAGACGGCGCGGGCCCGTACCCCTCCCCCGGGGTACGGGCCCGCGCCGTTTCCTGTGCGCCGGCCGGAGTGCGCTGGAGTCACCTCAGGTCCGGTACCAGCCGCGCCGGGCCACGGACGAGCTCTTCGTGGAGCTTCTTCTGCAGCTCGAGGTCCTGTGGGGTCAGCCTCTGGGGACCGCCGCGGGGAGGCACGCCGCCGACCCGCGCGGCGGGCGGATTCCCGTATCGCACCGGAGACGTCACCATGGTGATCAGTGCGATCCCGACGATCAGGGCCGTCAGGGCGATGGCTGCCCGCGTCCAGAGTCTGGCCTTGTGCTCACTGCCGTCACGGATCGCACGGGCCGCGGGCATCGCGGCCACCGGTTGGGTGAGGGCGAGCGCGCCCAGTTGCTCGTGCAGCAGCGCCGACTGTCCGGTGGGCCATGAGGGCTCCGCCAGCTCGGGCACCTGCTCGGCCACCGCGGCACGCGCGTTCATCAGCCGGCTCGCAGCTGCCGGAGTGCTCGCCTCCGTCTCCGCGGCGGTCTCCGGCAGGTCCAGGCCGACACCGTCGTAGAGCAGCAGGGTTCGACGGTAGGACGGCGGCAGGTCGAGCAGCGCCTCGAGCAGGGCGCCCGCACCGGGGGCGGCGGGCGGCGGGTCGGGGTGGCGGTGCGCCCGGCGCAGCCGGTGCCAGGGCGACACCGCGTACTCGTATGCGGCCGCCCGTACCCAGCCCGCGGGGTCCCGGTCCACCGCGACCTCGGGCCAGCGCTGCCATGCCTGCTCGAAGGCCCGCTCGACGGCCTCCCTGGAGAGGTTCCGGCGCCCGGTCAGCAGGAACGTCTGGCGGAAGAGAGCGGCGGCGTTCTTCGAGTACAGGGCGTCGAATGCCTCGGCGGGTGTGAGAGCGGGTACGGGGGCGCCCGGCCGGTCGCCGGCCGGCGGCTCGCCCGTCCGCGCCGTTTCCGCCGCTCCCGCTGACGTTCCTGCTGCTGCCGGTGCCGGGGACGACGACGGCTTCGTCAGGTCGGCCCGCTTGCCGTGGGCACCCGGAGGGGTGCTTTCCGAGGTGCCCCGCGCCTCCGCGCCGCCCGTGCCTGCCGAGCCGATCAGCTTCGCGTACGCCGCACGCTTCCGTCCCCGAGGGCTGGCGCGGCCCGCCTCCCAGGACCGGACCGTGGCCGGGGTGACGCCCACGGCCGCGGCGACCTGCTCCTCACTCAGTGACTTCGCCTCACGCAGTCGGCGCAGCTCCTTCGGGGAGGGCAGAGGGAAGGAGGCCGTGTCGGTGGCGCCCTGGGTCATGAGGAACCCCCGGCAGGCCGCCACGGGATGGAAACGTACATAACCGTATATTGGGCGACACAGCGGCTAATCGCCCGTTACATGGATTAAGTGCGTGTCGTTGGGAGCATTGCGGTGTGATCCACAAGACCGAACGCACCCCGTCGCTCTCGGCGGAGCAGGGAAGGACCGCCGTACTGGCATCCGCCTTTGTGCGGGGGGTGCTCGCCGCGGGGCTCGGACTCGGCTCGCTCGCCGTCCTCGCCCTGGTGGTGTGGATCAGCTCCCCGGCCCCCGACAACGGCCCCGGCGGGGCCCTCCACGCGGCGGCCGGGATCTGGCTGCTGGCCCACGGCGCGGCCCTCGTCAGGACCGACACCCTCAGCGGCGCCCCCGCCCCCGTCGGCATCGTCCCGTTGCTGCTCACCGGGGTGCTCGTGTGGCTGGTGCACCGGGCCGCCCGCGACGTGATGGAGCCGGACGAGGGGCGCACCCCGCCGTCGGGCGCGAGCGCCTTCTGCCTGGTGACGGCGGGATATCTGCTGGTCGCGGCGGCGATCGCCCTCTATGCGAAGGGCGGGCCGATGTTCGCGCAGCCGGGCTCGCTCCTGTTCCCGATGGCCCCCGTGGTGGCGGGCGGGGCAGCCGCCGGGGTGTGGGCGGCGGCCGGGCGCCCGATCGGGCCGCCGTCGGCCCGGGCGCCGGAGCGGCTGCGCGAGGCGCTGGCACGGTCCCGGTTCGTGGAGCGGGCGGACGCGGTGCTCCGGTCGGCGGTGGCCGGGACGGCGGTGCTGCTGGGTGGCGGGGCACTGCTCGTCGCGGTGGCCCTGGTGTGGCATGCGCAGCCGGTTCGGGACTCGTTCCTCGGGCTGTCCGGCGACTGGGCGGGCCGGGCCGCGGTCCTGCTGCTGGCGCTGGTGCTCGTGCCGAACGCGGCGATGTGGGGTGCCGCGTACGGGATGGGGCCAGGATTCGCCCTCGGTACGGCGTCCACAGTCACCCCGCTCGCCTTCACCGGGCGACCGGCCCTGCCGAACTTCCCGCTGCTGGCGGCGGTCCCCGCGCACGGAACCGGAACGGCTCCGAACTGGGCGGCCGCGGCGGTACCGGTCGCGGCCGGAGTGACGATCGCCTGGTTCACGGTACGGAGGGCAGCGCCCGCCCGTGGTGTGGGGGAGCAGCCGGCGTGGGGCCCGCAGGGGACCGCGCTGACGGCTGCTCTGGCCGCGCTGGGATGCGGCGCCTGCACGGCGGTGCTGACCGCGGCGGCGAGCGGTCCGCTGGGGACCGGGGCGCTGGCGGAGTTCGGCCCGGTGTGGTGGCTGACCGGGGCGGCGGCGGTGGCGTGGACGGCACTGCTCGGTGTGCCGGGGGCGCTGCTGCTGAGGGCGTGGCGGCTGCGGGGGCCCGGCAGTGAGAGGGGCAGCGCCGAGGCGGCGGAGAAAACGGTGGCCCCCATGACACCTGGGGTGGCCGATACGGAGGCGCCCGGGCAGCCGGGCGAGGAGCGGCGCCGGTGGTGGCGCCCGTGGCGCGGGCCCGGGGGCGAGGACGCGGCTGCCGGCACGGAGTCCGGAACCGGACCTGTGGCTGGAGCAGGCTCCGTGCGGCCGTCCGCGACCGAGCCTGCGCCCGTTTTCGTGCCCACCCCCACACCCACCTCCGGGTTGCGCAAGGAGGAGCACGCGGGCAGGGACGCGTACGACTTCCTGCCGACTGATCCGTGGCGCGGGCGAGCCGCTCAGGATTCCTCCTGGGCCCCGCTCCTGACGGAGCCGGAAACGCCGTCGGGGCCCGCCGGGGGTGGCGGGGCCGCCAGGTGGGCGGGGGGTGAGACAAGGTGTTGGAGAGGCACAACACCAGCACCCGGGGGGGGCGGGGGAG
>NZ_JBEZKL010000182.1:0-11630 GCF_040704695.1 Streptomyces sp. NPDC048411 | reverse complement strand
GACCTACTGGGACGCGCTGTCCGAGTACTACCCGCAGTTCATCCGGTCCCTGCTGTACGCGGGCACCGCGACAATCCTGTGCCTGCTGCTCGGCTACCCGCTCGCGTATCTCATCGCGTTCAAGGCGGGCCGCTGGCGCAACGTGGTGCTGGTGCTGGTCATCGCGCCGTTCTTCACCAGCTTCCTGATCCGTACGCTCGCCTGGAAGACGATCCTCGCGGACGGCGGTGCGGTCGTCGACGTGCTGAACACCCTGCACGTCCTGGACGTCACCAGCTGGCTCGGCTGGACCGAGAACAACCGGGTGCTGGCCACGCCGATGGCGGTGGTCTGCGGTCTGACGTACAACTTCCTGCCGTTCATGATCCTGCCGCTCTACACCTCGCTGGAGCGGATCGACGGCAGGCTGCACGAGGCGGCCGGCGACCTGTACGCCACCCCCGCCACCACCTTCCGCAAGGTGACGTTCCCGCTCTCCATGCCGGGCGTCGTCTCCGGCACGCTGCTGACCTTCATCCCGGCCAGCGGTGACTACGTCAACGCGGAACTGCTGGGCTCCACCGACACCAAGATGGTCGGCAGCGTCATCCAGACCCAGTTCCTGCGCGTCCTCGACTACCCGATGGCGGCCGCGCTCTCCTTCATCCTCATGGCGGTGGTCCTGCTGATGGTCACCGTCTACATCCGCCGCTCCGGGACGGAGGACCTGGTCTGATGTCCGTACTGCGCTGGCTCCGCCGCCATCTGATCGTCATCGCGGGTCTGCTGACCCTCGCGTACATGATCCTGCCGAACATCGTCGTCATGGTGTTCTCCTTCAACAAGCCGAACGGGCGCTTCAACTACGCCTGGCAGCGCTTCTCACTGGATGCCTGGAAGGATCCCTGCGGCGTCGCCGACATGTGCGGCTCGCTCTCGCTCTCTCTCCAGATCGCCACTTGGGCGACCATCGGCGCGACCGCGCTCGGCACGATGATCTCCTTCGCGCTGGTCCGCTATCGCTTCCGGGCGCGTGGCGCGATCAACTCGCTGATCTTCCTGCCGATGGCGATGCCCGAGGTCGTCATGGCCGCCTCGCTGCTCACGCTCTTCCTCAACATGGGCGCGCAGCTCGGTTTCTGGACGATCCTCATCGCGCACATCATGTTCTGCCTGAGTTTCGTCGTGACGGCGGTCAAGGCGCGCGTGATGTCGATGGACCCGAGGCTGGAGGAGGCGGCTCGCGATCTGTACGCGGGCCCCGTGCAGACGTTCCTGCGGGTGACCCTGCCGATCGCCGCCCCCGGAATCGCCGCGGGAGCTCTGCTCGCCTTCGCGCTCTCCTTCGACGATTTCATCATCACCAATTTCAACGCGGGCTCGACCGTGACCTTCCCCATGTTCGTCTGGGGTTCGGCACAGCGCGGCACACCCGTGCAGATCAACGTCATCGGCACGGCGATGTTCATCATTGCCGTACTGGTGGTTGTCGCCGGCCAGTTGATCGCGAACCGGCGAAAGAACAGCGCACGACCCTGAAATCCTGAAGGAGTTGGAAACCATGGCCCCAGCTGCCATGCGTACTGCTGCACAATCACTCTCCGGCGCCCGGCCGGTCTCGTTCTGGCTGGACGACCCCGGCAGGCCCGAGGCGCTTCCCGCGCTCACCGGCGGCGAACACTGCGATCTGCTCGTCATCGGCGGCGGATACAGCGGACTGTGGACCGCACTGATCGCCAAGGAACGCGACCCGGAACGGGACGTCGTACTGATCGAGGGGCACGAGGTGGGCTGGGCCGCCTCGGGCCGCAACGGCGGATTCTGCGCCGCCTCCCTCACCCATGGCCTCCCCAACGGCCTGGAACGCTGGCCCGACGAGATCAAGAAGCTGGAGGAGATGGGCGAGCAGAACCTCGACGCCATCGAGGCGGCTGTCGCCCGCTACTCCATCGACTGCGAGTTCGAGCGCACTGGCGAGATCGATGTCGCCACGGAACCCCACCAGCTCGAAGAACTCCGGGAATGGCACCGGGAAGCGGAGCAACTCGGCTTCACCGGAGTGGAATTCCTCGATCAGGACGCACTGCGCGCGGAGGTCGACTCACCGACATTCCTGGGTGGGCTCTGGGACCGGCGCGGGGTCGCCATGCTGCACCCCGCCAAGCTCGCCTGGGGGCTGAAGCAGGCCTGCCTCGATCTGGGCGTACGGGTGTACGAGCACACCCGGGGCCTCGAACTGGTCAGGACCGCCACCGGGATGGCGGTCCGCACGCCGTACGGGAAGGTCCTCGCCCGGCGGGTCGCGCTGGGCACGAACATCTTCCCGTCACTGGTGAAGCGGGTGCGTCCGTACACCGTCCCGGTCTACGACTACGCGTTGATGACCGAACCGCTCACCGCCGATCAGCTCGCCTCCATCGGCTGGAAGAACCGGCAGGGGCTCGGCGACAGCGCCAACCAGTTCCACTACTTCCGGCTCTCCGCGGACAACCGGATCCTGTGGGGCGGCTATGACGCGATCTATCCGTACGGTGGCAGGCTGAGCGCCGATCTCGACCAGCGGCCTGAGACGTTCCTCAAGCTCGCGGGCCAGTTCTTCGACTGCTTCCCGCAGTTGGCCGGGGTGCGTTTCAGCCACGCGTGGGGCGGTGCGATCGACACCTGTTCCCGCTTCTCCGCCTTCTTCGGTACGGCCCATCAGGGTCGGGTCGCCTACGCCGCCGGATTCACCGGGCTCGGTGTCGGAGCAACCCGGTTCGGCGCCGATGTGATGCTCGACCTGCTGTCCGGCGAAAGGACCGAGCGGACCGCTCTGGAAATGGTGCGCACCAAGCCGATGCCGTTCCCCCCGGAGCCGTTCGCCTGGGCCGGGATCGAGCTCACGAAGAGGTCCCTGGCCAGGGCGGACAGCAATGGCGGGCACCGCAATCTGTGGCTGCGGACGATGGACCGCCTGGGGCTCGGCTTCGACAGCTGACCGGGCCGCTCGCGGGGTGACCCGGTTCACTGAATTTCGACGCCTACTCCGTCGGCTGACGCCGCCGTGAGGAACAGCTCGACCAGCTGAGCGCCAGGAGGAGCAGCCCGCTCAGGCACCAGCTGCCGAGCACATCCAGCGGCCAGTGATAGCCGCGCAGCACCAGACCGATGCCCGTCGCCAGGGTCAGCAGGGCAGCGGCGACGGGCATCGTCCATGACCACGTCGACCGCCCTGCCGGACCTGTGCGCGGTGCGAGCAGCAGCGCCGCGGCCCCGTACGCCACCGCGGCCGTCGCCGCATGGCCCGACGGGTAGTAGCCGGTCGCCTCGGTCAGCGGTCCCGGACGGGCGATCAAGTCCTTGAGCGGGACGATCAGCGCGGGTACCGCCGCCATGGCGAGCGCCGCGGACAGCGGCGCACGGCGTGCGCCGCGCAGCAGCGTGTAGACGATCGCGCACCCCAGGACCGGGAGCGCGACCTGCATGTTGCCGAGATCGGCGAGGAACTCGGTGAGCCGGGCGGGACCGTGTCCGACGACGGTCCGGCCGATCCGCTCGTCCAGCCCGCGCAGCGGGCCGTCGGCCGCGACCTGCCAGGTGAGGAGCGCGAAGACCGTGAGCAGCGACGACACTAGAGAAAGGAGAAAAGCCGACCGCCCCGGAACAGGGGGGGTGGTTCCGGGGCGACCGCCTGGACCGGTTTGCCGCGCGCCCCGGGGGGTTTGGGGCGAGCGGCCATCCGATCGGTGAGGAGTTCCGGAGCCAGAGGCTCCAGTGGTGTGCGCGAAGGCACGACCAGGACGGTGCTGGGGAAGCTCCGACCCGGTCTCACTCGCAGTGCCCTGCGAGCGGGGTGTTTCTCTCATCTGCAGAAACCGTACGGCAGCCGGTGGGGGGCCGACAGCCGGAATCGGATCCCGCCATCGGCCCCCCACACCTTCTTCACAGACCCTCACGTGGACCCGGTCGGGATCGGCTCCGGGACCGGATCAGATCTGGGCGAAAGCCTGCTCGATGACGTCGAGGCCCTCGTTCAGCAGGTCCTCGCCGATCACCAGCGGCGGCAGGAAGCGCAGCACATTGCCGTACGTGCCACAGGTGAGGACGAGCACGCCCTCGGCGTGGCAGGCCTTCGCGAGCTTGGCGGCGGCCTCCGGGTTCGGGTCCTTCGTGCCGGACTTCACCAGCTCGATCGCGATCATCGCGCCGCGGCCGCGGATGTCACCGATGACATCGCCGTTCGGCAGCTTCGCCTGCATCTCGGCGAGGCGGCCCTTCATGACCTCCTCGATGCGCTTCGCCTTCCCGTTCAGGTCCAGCTCACGCATGGTCTCGATGGCACCGAGCGCACCCGCGCAGGCCACCGGGTTACCGCCGTACGTACCGCCGAGGCCGCCCGCGTGCGCGGCGTCCATGATCTCGGCGCGGCCGGTCACTGCCGAGAGCGGCAGACCGCCCGCGATGCCCTTGGCGGTGGTGATCAGGTCGGGGACGATGCCCTCGTCCTCACAGGCGAACCACTGGCCGGTACGGCAGAAGCCGGACTGGATCTCGTCCGCGACGAAGACGATGCCGTTGTCCTTGGCGAACTGCGCGATGGCGGGGAGGAAGCCCTTCGCCGGCTCGATGAAGCCGCCCTCGCCGAGCACCGGCTCGATGATGATCGCGGCGACGTTGTCGGCGCCGATCTGCTTGGTGATCTGGTCGATGGCCTGGGCGGACGCCTCGGCGCCGGCGTTCTCCGCACCGGTCGGCCAGCGGTAGCCGTACGCCACCGGGACGCGGTAGACCTCGGGCGCGAACGGACCGAAGCCCTGCTTGTACGGCATGTTCTTGGCGGTCAGCGCCATCGTGAGGTTCGTCCGGCCGTGGTAACCGTGGTCGAAGGCGACGACGGCGGTGCGCTTGGTGTAGGCACGGGCGATCTTCACGGCGTTCTCGACGGCCTCGGCGCCGGAGTTGAACAGCGCGGACTTCTTGGCGTGGTCGCCCGGCGTCAGCTCGGCGAGCTGCTCACAGACCTCGACGTACCCCTCGTACGGCGTGACCATGAAACAGGTGTGGGTGAAGTCGGCCAGCTGCGCGGACGCGCGGCGTACGACGGCCTCGGCGGAGGCGCCGACCGAGGTCACGGCGATGCCGGAGCCGAAGTCGATCAGGCGGTTGCCGTCCACGTCCTCGATGATCCCGCCACCGGCACGGGCGGTGAACACCGGCAGGGTGGAGCCCACACCTGCGGCGACCGTCGCGAGACGGCGGGCCTGCAGCTCCACCGACTTCGGGCCGGGAATGGCAGTGACGACGCGGCGCTCCTGCGGAATTGCGGTCATGCGGGGCTCCTGGGGGTGTTTCGGACGCTTCTCTCTGCAGGCTAGGGGCGAGGCCGGGGGTCCGGCATGTTCCGTTCGGGAGAAGTGGCGGGTCGCGGTTGTCCGTCACGGACATAGCGACCGACATGGCCCTCGGCCCGGCAGCAGGTGCGAGACATCCCGATCAACAGCGTCTGACGGGGTGGTACGGGGCACTAGATTGAGGGGATCGGGCGCCCGCGCCCGGAGTTACCGGTCGGCGCTGGTCAGGGGACGAGGGACAGCACATGGACACCGAGGGCACGTACGACTCACGCGGCACCCGCTCCGGTCATTCGGTGCCGCGCCCGGCCGGCCCACCACCGCCCGTGCTGCCGCCCATGCCGGGCCACGCACCGGCCTCCGGGCCCTCCCTCGGCGACTGGCTGCGCATCCCCAGGCCCCTCGCGGAACCGGGCGTCTGGCGGTTCGGTCACACCTCCCGGCCCGCCCAGGAAGAGGAGCGCACGCCCGACCGCACCCTGCTCAGCGGAGCCGTGATCTCCCTGCTGGCCGCCGTCCTCGTCTGGTCGCTCTGGCGCAACGGATACATCCCGTACTGGCGGGTCCCGCTGAAGCTCTTCACCCCCGACGGCTGGTGGGGACCGTTCGGCGATCAGCCGCTGACCCATGGGGCCGTACGGGCGCTCGACATGTACCGCCTCCTGGTCATCGGAGCCGTCTTCTACGGGTTCGGCCGTTTGGGTAACTGGCGCGCCGCGTTCGAACGATGGGTCGGGGGCCGGGGACCCGTCGCCCGGGCCGGCGGCGCCGCGGTCGGCGCCCTGCTGGTCTGGATCCTCGTATGGAACGGGACCGTGCCGGGCATGGAGCTCACCTTCAGCTTCGCCGCACCGTGGCTGGGCACCGACCGCACCGTGACCACCGCGGTCACGTACACGCTGTACGCCCTGATCACCCTGGTGATCGTGTGGCCGTTCGCGAAGCTCGGACGATGGGCGGAACTGAGGCGCCGGACCTCCAGCGGCAACGGACCGCAGCACCCGCCGACGGCCCACGCCACGACGACCGGGCGCGCGAACGACAACGTGCACGGCGGCACGGCCCAGGACACGGGCCGCGGCACCGAAGGCCGCACGGACGACGGCGCGGACGATCCGGCCGAGTGGCCCGACCTGCGCGCCGCCGGACAGAACCAGGTCGCCGCCAAGCTCTCCCAGGAGGCGCGGTCGGGCAGGATGAACGACGTCGACTACGCCCGTATCCGACGTGCCTGGACATCCGTACGCGCCGACAGCAGCCGGCTCTCCGCCTTCACCGACACCGTGCTGCGCAACGGCGCCGCCGCCTGCACCCACCCCTCCGGCGCACGTGATCTCCCGGTCCGTGCCGCCCGGCACGATCTGCTGGTCGACCAGGTCAGACTCGGCACCGTCGACGACAGCGAACGCAATCCCTACGCACGCCGCGGCAACGGCATCGCCCTCGACCCCGGGCTGCTCGGCACGTCCCTGTTGGCGGTCGGGCCGCCGGGGGCGGGCAAGAGCCGCGCATTGATCCGGCCGGTCGTCGAATCCCTCGCCCTCCAGGCGCTCGCCGGGCGCGCCGCCGTCGTCGCGGTGTGCGCTGCCGGAACCCAGCTCGGCGCCGACGAGGGCTTCGACGTCGTGGTCAAGCTCGGCGACCCGTCCTCCGTCCACGATCTCGACCTGTACGGAGGCACCACCGACCCCGACGAAGCCGCTGCTGTGCTGGCCGAGGGGCTCGTCGGTGATCTCCCGGAGGTGGACAGCCGACGCGCCGCCACCGCCCTCGCCCAGCTCCTCGGTCCCTACCGCGCCGCCCACGGCCGCTTCCCCTCCGTCCCGGAGCTGCGGGAACTGCTCGAAGGCGTACCGGAGACGCTCTCCACTCTGCGCGAGGCCCTCGACGCCACGGGCCGGCAGGACATGCACCGCGAACTGGACGCGCGCACCCGCCAGTCCGGTGCCACCGGCGACGCCGGACCCGCGCTCGCCGACCGGGTCGCGCTCCTCGACCGGCCCGCGTTCGCCGATTTCTTCGACACCACCGGCAAGGCCCGCCCCTTCTCCCTTCGGGCCCTGGAACACCCACTGAGGGTCCGTATCGACCTGCCCGAACGCGGCCACGCCGAGGCGTCGCGGATGCTGGCCCGCCTCGTCCTCGCCCAGTTCACAGCGAGCGCCGCCACCCGCATGGACCGCTCGCTCTTCGCGTGCCTCGTCCTCGACGACGCGACCCGCACCCTGACCCCCGACACCGTCCGCGGAATCCAGCGGCTGCGCTCCGCGCACGCCGGAGCCGTGGTCACGCTGCGCACCCTCGACGACGTCCCGGAGAACCTCCATACGGCGCTGCTCGGCGCCGTGGGCTGCCGGATGGCGTTCTCCGGGATCACCACCTGGGACGGCAAGAAGTTCGCCGAGGCGTGGGGCACGGAATGGGTCGAGACGAGGGATGTCACCCAGCGCACGGTCTTCGCCGACCAGCCGATGACCCGGGCCATTCACGCCTTCCGCAAACTGGTCACCGGCAAGGCCGTGACCACGGACGCGGTGACCGTGCGCCAGGTCGAACGCGAACGCTGGTCCGCCTCCGAACTGGCCCATCGCGTTCCGGCCGGACACGCGGTGCTGTCCCTCACGACCGTACGAGGGGACCACGCACCGCCCCTGCTGGTGAACCTGGACGGCTGAACCGTGTCCGTGCGGCCCTTGACGTGCGGACCGGGTCCTCCGCAGCGGATCCGGCGGACGGGAAACGGTGCCGTATCTCTGGGAGCGGTTACGGCGGACCCTGCCGCCCTGGCAGAATCGGGGGGAGCCGTTCGTACGGGACGGCAAATTCGACTCCTGAAGGTCCCGCGGTCTCCATGCCCCCCACTCTCGCCTCGCTCGTCCAGCACTCGGCGCTCAAACTCACGGTGCGTGCGGGGGCGGACCGGCTCGACCAGCCCGTGCGCTGGGCGCATGCCAGTGAGCTCGCCGACCCCGTCCCTTACATGGAGGGCGGAGAACTCCTTCTCGTCACCGCCACCAACCTCGACGCGGAGAACCCCGAAGCGATGCGACGGTACGTGCGGCGGCTGGCCGGCGCCGGAGTCGTCGGGCTGGGCTTCGCCGTGGGCGTCAACTACGACGACGTACCCCAGCCGCTGATCGACGCCGGGGAGGAGGCCGGGCTGCCGATCCTGGAAGTGCCGCGCCGCACCCCGTTCCTCGCCATCGCCAAGGCTGTGTCGTCGGAGATCGCCGCCGACCAGTACCGGGCGGTGACAGCGGGGTTCGAGGCCCAGAGGGATCTGACCAAGGCCGCACTCGCGGGGGACGGACCCGCCGAACTCCTCACCCGGCTCGCCGCGCAGGTCGACGGCTGGGCCGCGCTGTACGACGCCTCCGGCGCCGTTGTGGCCGCCGCCCCCGACTGGGCCGCCCGGCGTGCCGCCCGGCTCACCCCTGATGTGGAACGCCTGCGAGAGCGCCCTGCTCCGGCGAGCGTGGTCCTCGGCGACACCGACGATCGGGTCGAGCTCCAGACCCTGGGGACCGGCCGCAGGGCCCGCGGTGCCCTGGCCGTGGGCACCGGTTCGGCTCTCGGCACCGCCGAGCGGTACGCCGTGCACTCGGCCGTCGCCCTGCTGACACTCACCACCGCCCGCTCGCGCTCCCTCCAGGGCGCTGAGCAGCGGCTCGGCGCGGCGGTGCTGCGGATGCTCCTGGCCGGCCAGCCGGACCACGCGCGGGCCGTCGCCGGGGATCTGTACGGAGGGCTGCTCGACGCTCCTTTCCGGCTGCTGATCGCGGAGGCGACCGAGCCGTCGACACCGGCGCTGCTCGGTGAGTCGATGGAGGCGGCGGCCTCCCGGGCCGGCGAGACGCTGTTGACGGTTCCCGAGGGCGAGCGGCTCGTCGTCCTGGCCGCGGACGGTGGTGCGGCTGTCGCCGCGTGCATGGCATACGCGAGGGCACAGGACGAGCGGACCCCCCGCGACCAGAAGACACCCGAGGAGGGGGAAATCGTGGTCGGGCTGTCCGCGCCGGCGGGTCCGATCGCCGTCTCCGTCGCATACAAGCAGGCCGAACAGGCACTCTCGGTCGCCCGCCGCCGGGGCAGGGCCCTCGTCGAGCACGAAGAGCTGGCGGCCGGCTCGGTTCTGCCACTGCTCGCGGACGACGCGGTACGGGCCTTCGCGGACGGCATGCTCCGCGCCCTGTACGAGCACGACGCGAAGGGGCGCGGCGACCTGGTCGCCTCGTTGCGCGCCTGGCTCTCCCACCACGGTCAGTGGGACGCGGCCGCTGCCGACCTGGGCGTGCACCGCCACACCCTGCGCTACCGGATGCGGCGTGTGGAGGAGATCCTCGGCCGCTCCCTGGACGACCCGGATGTCCGGATGGAACTGTGGCTGGCACTGAAGGCCACCAGCTCCCCGCCGACGCCGTGAAACGGAGTCCGGCCGGCGCCTGAGGACGCCCCGCGTGCCGGACGGTTGCGGCACACCATTCCGATGGGCGCGGTCATCAGACAAATCGGCGCATGCCTGCCGCCCTTCGCTCCATGGCGGACAAACGCCAGGTCGACGGCCCGGCCCTACGGTGGGGGCAAGACACCCCACGACTCCGAAGGGCCGGAACCTCCATGACTTCCACCCACGCCTTCTGGCTCGCCGGCCGCCAGGCCACCGGCGAGGACAGCTTCGACGTCACCAACCCCTGGGACGGCCGTCTCGTCGGTACGGTCAGCGTGCCGACCGACGCGCAGATCGAGGAGGCCGTCGCCGCCGCGCACGCCGTGCGCGAGGAGTTCGCCGCGACGCCCGCCCACGTCCGCGCCGCCGCCCTCGACCACGTCGTACGGCGTCTCGTGGAGCGCACCGAGGAGATCGCCCAGCTGATCTCCGCCGAGAACGGCAAGCCCATCAAGTGGGCGCGCGGCGAGGTCGGCCGCGCCGTCTCCGTGTTCCGGTTCGCCTCCGAGGAGGCCCGTCGCTTCAACGGCGGCGACGCCCAGCGCCTCGACACCGACGCCGGTGGCACCGGCCGTCTCGGGCTGACCCGGCGCTTCCCGCGCGGCACGGTCCTCGGTATCGCGCCCTTCAACTTCCCGCTGAACCTGAGCGCCCACAAGGTCGCCCCGGCCATTGCCGTCGGCGCCCCGATCATCCTGAAGCCCGCCCCGGCCACCCCGATCTCGTCGCTGATCCTCGGCGAGCTGCTGGCCGAGACCGACCTCCCGGCCGGTTCGTGGTCCGTGCTCACGGTGCCCAACGACCGTATGCCCGCCCTCGTCCAGGACGAGCGCCTGCCCGTGATCTCCTTCACGGGTTCCGGCCCGGTCGGCTACTCCATCCTGGAGTCGGTGCCGCGCAAGCACTGCACCCTGGAGCTGGGCGGCAACGGTGCGGCGGTCGTCCTCGGCGACTACGCCTCCGACGAGGACCTGGACTGGGCCGCGAGCCGGATCGCGACCTTCTCCAACTACCAGGGCGGCCAGTCCTGCATCTCGGTGCAGCGCGTCATCGCGGACGCCTCGGTCTACGACCGGCTCGTCCCGAAGATCGTCGCGGCCGTCGAGGCCCAGGTCACCGGCGACCCGTCCGACGCTGCCACCGACGTCGGCCCGCTCGTCAGCGAGGACGCCGCCAAGCGCGTCGAGTCCTGGGTGGACGAGGCTGTGCAGGCAGGCGCCCAGCTGCTCACCGGAGGCAAGCGGGACGGTGCCACCTACGCGCCGACCGTGCTTGCGGAACTCCCGGACGGCGTCAAGCTCTCCTGCGAGGAGGTCTTCGGGCCGGTCCTGTCCGTACAGAAGGTGGACGGCGAGGCCGAGGCCTTCGCCTCGGTCAACTCCTCGAAGTACGGCCTGCAGGCAGGTGTGTTCACCCACGACCTGCAGACCGCGTTCCGTGCGCACCGGGCCCTTGAGGTCGGTGGCGTGATCATCGGCGACGTCCCGTCCTACCGCGCGGACCAGATGCCGTACGGCGGAGCCAAGCAGTCCGGCGTCGGCCGTGAGGGTGTTCGCTACGCGATGGACGACTACACCTACGAGCGCGTGCTGGTCCTCACCGGCCTCGCCCTGTAGTCCGTAAGCAGGATCGAACCGATCCACAGGAGCCGCCTGTAATCCGCCTGGACAGCACGACAGCAGGCGGCAGACGAACGGCCGGAGCCCACTGTGCGGGGGCTCCGGCCGTTCTCGCGTATCCGTACCCTGACCTGCGAAGACAGTCGGATCTTGGCTGGTTCGGTTGCGTCCAGGGAAGTGGTGTACAGGTTTCCACCTAAAACGGGGGTTTGATCCCGTAGTTGAGTGAGAAGCCTGAACGTAAGACGGCCACCG
>NZ_JBEZKL010000181.1:0-11727 GCF_040704695.1 Streptomyces sp. NPDC048411 | reverse complement strand
GCCGGTAGGCCGCTTCGTAGTCGCCGCCGCCCAGGCTGACCAGGGTGCGCGCCTGGTGGGCGAAGGCCGCGGCGGCCCCGACGCCGCGGCGCGTCGCCCAGCGCACCATCCGGTCTGCCAGGGCGTTGCCGGCCTCGGTTTCGCCACGCGCGCCGTGCAGCAGCACCTGGTTGAACTGGAAGTACCAGGCGAAGAAGGGGTATCCGGCATCGCAGAGCTCCAGGCCTTCGTCAACCAACTGCTGAGCCTCGTCCCAGTCGCCGGTCAGGAAGTCCTCCATGCACAGGTGCATCAGCGCCCCGAGGTGCCCGCGGACCGGCCCGCCGCCGCTCCGGCCGGAGCTCACCAACTCCCAGAGCCGGTTCCTCAGTTCACCGACCCGGTCGAGATAGACCGTGGCGGTTGCGCCGCGTACGAGCAGCGTGGGATCGAGCGTGCGACGCAGCACCCCGCGTACCTCGTCGAGGTCGGCCAGGGCCGCGACGCCGGTGCGCGCCGGGTCGGGGAACGTCCGCGCGGCCAGGGCCAGCACCGGTGGCGGGGCCGGTTTCAGCCTGTCCACCGCGTCGATGAACGGCGGCCACAGTTCCTCGCGGCCGCTCCACCAGCAGACCAGTTGCAGGGTGTGCAACGCGTCGATGAGAGCGGGGTCGTCGGCGTCGTACGCCGGTCCGGCCTCCTCGATCGCCGCGGTCAGCAGCCGGTACGCGACGTCGAGGTCGGCGCCGGTGTTGGTCAGGACGTACACCGCCGCGGCCGCCGCGTACAGCGCGCCGCTGCCGAGGGGATCGTCGCTCTGCACCCGCCGCAGCAGGTCCGACGCGTTGGCGACGTCGCCGGTCGACTCGGCGCCGATGTAGGCCGCCTCGGCCAGGCGCCGTCCGCGGTCGCCCGCGGTCGGACTCAGATCGGCCGCCCGGGTCAGGGCGGCGACAGCGCGGACCGCGTCGCCGCGGCGCAGTGCCGAGTGCCCGGCATCCTGCAACAGTCGGGCCACCTTCTCATCCCGTTGCATGGCGGCCTCGGCGAGATGCCAGGCCATGCGCTCCGGCTGGTCGGCCAGCGCCTCGGCCAGCGCCAGGTGCGCGGCACCGCGCTCGGCCAGAGTTGAGGCGGCCACGGCCGCGGCGCGGATCAGCGGGTGACGGAACGTCAGGCGCCGGGCGTCGGTGTCGATCAGGATCAGGCGTTCGCGTTCGGCCGAGGCCAGGGCCGCCAGGGCGGACGGGCCCGGCCCGGCGGCGCGGCGCAGCACGCCGGGGTCGCCGGTGCCGTCCAAGGCCGCCAGGAGCAGCAGGCGGCGGCCGGCCTCGGGCAGGGCGTTCACGCGTGCCGCGAACAGGGACCGCAGCCGCTCGCTCAGCGGCAGTACGGTCGGCAGGTCCTCCATCGCGGCCTGCTGCGCCCCGGTGAGTTCGGCCGGCAGCTCCAGCAGGGCGAGTGGGTTTCCGCGGGCGTCGGCGACCACCCGGGCCCGGACACGGGCGGCGAGCCCAGGGTAGTGCGCGGCGAGCAACAGGTGCGCGGAATCGTCGTCCAGTGGCGCCAGCGTGAACTCGTCCAGCCCGCCGTGGTCGAACACGCTCTCCCCGCCGGTGCGCGAAGCGGCCAGGAAGCCGACCCGGGTGCCGCACAGGCGGCGGGAGACAAAGCCGAGGACCACGGCGCTGGCCCGGTCCAGCCACGGCAAATCGTCGACGATCAGCAGCAGCGGTGCCTCGGCCGCGCCGCGGCGGAGCAGCGCCAGCGTGGCGTTGACCAGGAGCAACCGGTCCGGGGTCGGCCCGGCGTCGAAGCCGAGCGTGACCCCGAGGGCCGCGCGGTACTCGGACGGCAGGTGCTCGACGTCGTCCAGCACGGGCGTCAGGATCTGGTGCAGTCCCGCGAACGGGACGTCCGCCTCGAACTCGACGCCGTCGGCGCGCAGTACGCGGATCCCGGCCTCGGCCGCCGCCTCGGCCACTGCGTCGAGCAGCGTTGTCTTCCCTACGCCGGGCTCGCCGACGACGTGCAGGCCCCGGCCGCGCCCGGCCCTGTCCTCGAGGAACTCCCGCACCTGCTGCACGTCCTGGATGCGGCCGACGATCTGGGAGCGCCGGCTCCATGGTCCGCTCACAGTCATCGCTCTCGTCTCGCTTCCGTTGTCCGGGCCGGCTGCGCTGCGTGCCGCACGTATCCGGGGTCGGGCTCCGGGCCGCGCGGAGCCTGACCCACCTTCCCCGGAGTGCTCAGCAGGTGGCCCGGATCGGGCCACCGTCGGCACCGGCGCCAGGGCCGGGGTCCTGAGCAGGGCAGCGGAGGAGGCGGCGGGGACGAACCGGTGGTTGCGGGTCATGGCGGTCTCCGGTTCCGGTGTCGGCGGGCCCGGTGCGGCCGTCGTGCCGGTCAGCTTGCTCGTCCGGGTACCGGGTTCGCGCCCGTGGAGTCCCTGGTCGGCCCCTGGGGCACCCTGGTCCCGTGCCCGGGGGGCCGGGCCAGGGCGCGGCCCCCTTGGGGCCCACAGGCGCGAACGAGGTCACCCGCAGCAGATCCGCGAGGCGTGGCACCGCGAGCGACGCCGTCCCACCTGTTCCGATGCTCCGAGCCGGGCGCTGCGGCAGCTGGCCACCGGAGCCAGCTCCATGGTTGACGCTTCAATTAGATTGGCTTACTGTTGATGCATCAATTACATGGCGGGAGGCGCCTGGTGAGTGAGCGACCGATTCGGGCCGATGCCGGCCCTGCATCGACGCGGCGTCGACTGACGTCAGCGGAACTGGCCGTCTGGCGATCACTGATCGACACCACGGGTGAGCTGGAGCGGCGCCTGGGCGCGCGGCTGACCGAGGACTCGGGCCTGTCGCCGGCCGACTACCGCGTTCTGCTCGCGCTCAGCGAGGTGCCCGGCCGACGGCTGCGGTCGTCCATGCTGGCCGCGGCCATCGACTGGACGCGCAGCCGTCTCTCCCACCAGCTGGGCCGGTTGGAGAAGCGCGGACTGATCGGACGGGAGGACTGCGCCGAGGACAACCGCGGCACCGAGATCGTCCTGACCGACGCGGGAGCTGCGTCCTTCCGCGCCGCCACCGCGCCGCACGCCCGCGCGATCAAGGAGCTCTTCGCCGACGCCCTCAGCCCGGACCAGTTCGCCGCGCTCGACGACATCCTCACCAGCCTGCGCCACCACCTGTCCCCGGAGCGTGACTCATGACGACCCACACCCCGCCGACTCCTGAGCCTCCGCCCCACATCGCCGTCCTCGGCGCCGGTCACACCGGTCCGGCGCTGGCCAAGGTTCTTACCGAAGCCGGCTACCCGGTCTCGATCGCGGCCTCCGGCGATCCGGAGAAGATCGCGCTGATCATGTCGTTCCTGGCCCCCGACGCGAAACCGCGCTGGGCCGCCGACGCGATCGAAGAAGCCGACGTCGTGATCCTCGCCCTGCCACTGCACCGCTTCGCCGACCTCGACCCAGCCCGGTTCGCCGGCAAGATCGTGATCGACACCATGAACTACTGGCCGCCGACCGACGGCGTGCAAGCCCTGTTCGACAACCCGTCGCTCGGCTCGAGCGAGATCGTGCAGGCCCACCTGCCCGGCGCGACCATCGTCAAGACCCTCAACCACATCGGCTACCACGAGCTCGACGAGTCCCGCCGCCCCGCCGGCTCCCCGCGCCGCCGCTCCCTCGGCGTCGCCGGCGACGACCCGGCGGCCGCGGCCCTGACCGCCGCCATCCTCGACCGCGTCGGCTACGACACGGTCACCCTGCCGACTCTGGCGGCGGGCCGGGCACTCCAGCCCGGCGGACCCGTCTTCGGCGCCGACCTCACCCGCGACCGATTCGACCAGGAGGTTTCATCATGACCACTCCCACTGCCGCAGGCTCCGGATACAGCGAGGCCGCGAAGGCGTTCCCGCTGGAGTTCGGGCTGGACACCTTCGGCGACCGCGGCGCCGACGAGCAGGGCCGGCCTCTGTCCCACGCCCAGACCATTCGCGACGTCGTCGAGCAGGGCGTGCTGGCCGACCAGGTCGGCGTGGACGTCTTCAGCATCGGCGAACACCACACCGAGGACTTCCCCATGCCGGCCGGAGACGTCGTGCTGGGCGCGATAGCCGCCCGCACCGAGCGCATCCGTCTGGGCTCGGCCGTCACGGTGCTCAGCTCCGACGACCCGGTGCGGGTCTTCCAGCGCTACTCGACGCTGCACGCCCTGTCCGGCGGCCGGGCCGAGGTCGTCCTCGGGCGCGGCTCCAGCACCGAGTCCTTCCCGCTGTTCGGCTACGACCTGGCCGACTACGACGTGCTGTTCGACGAGAAGGCCCGCCTGTTCGCCCAGATCCGCAACGGCGGCCCGATCACCTGGGAGGGCACCACCCGGGCCGCGCTCACCGACCAGGACATCGTCCCCTTCACGGAGAACGGCCCGCTGCCGACCTGGATCGGCGTGGGCGGCAACCCGCAGTCCGTGCTGCGCGCCGCCAAACTGGACTTCCCGCTGCTGCTGGCCGTCATCGGCGGCAACCCGCTGCGTTTCAAGCCGTTCACGCAGCTCTACCGCGGGGTGCGCGCCGACATCGGCCGCCCGCAGTTGCCGATCGGACTGCACACCCCGGGCCACATAGCCGCCACCGACGAGGAGGCCTTCGAGCAGTTCATCCCCCGCATGCAGGAGATGATGCGCCGCCTCGTCCCCAGCCGCGGCTTCCGGGTGCCCACCATCGAGCAGTTCAGGAACGAAGTCGGCTCGAGCGGTGCGCTGTACGTCGGCTCGCCCGAGACGGTCGCCCGGAAGATCGCGGCCAATCTGCCGCAGCTGGACGCGACCCGTTTCAACCTCAAGTTCGCCATGCCTCAGATGCCCCAGCGGGAGATCATGGAGGCCATCGAGCTGTACGGGACGAAGGTCGTACCCCGGGTCCGGGAACTGATCGCCGAGCAGGAGGGCATTGGGCTCTGAAGCACCGTCGGCGGGGCGGCAGACGTGGTCGTCGGCCGCCCCTGGCAGGCTACTTGCCGGTCTTACGGCCGCGTGACACGTTGGGTCCCGGTGCTGGTTCGGTGCTGACTTTCAGGCCGCCGATGAGGCAAAATCGCAGGTCCTAGCTTCGATCGGATGAGTTGTCGCACCACTCGGATGAGGCTGGCCCGTCGCCGGCCTGGTGCGCAACTTCGCTGCCTTGCTCACCGCTGCCGACGGCAACGCCGAGCTGCTGACCGAGTGGATCACCCGGGCCCGAGCAGAGGAGTATCCCTGACTACACGCCTTCACCAACGGCCTCGGCGTGCCGCCGCAGCCGCTCGGCGTCCGCAGTACGCCCGCAGGTGTAGGTAACGGGGCTCCCCGGCGGTGATGTGCTGTTGGGAGCCCCATTTCCTTGCGGGGGGCCGTTCGAGAAGCGGTCAGTCCAGGTGGGAGACCTGGTAGTGGGCGATGGCCCAGCCGTCCTGCACGCGCTTCAGCAGGATGCTGAGGTACACGCCGAGCGTCGGCCGGTCGGTGAAGGAGAAGTCCACGCTGAGGTAGCCAAGGACAAGGTCGTCGGCCAGGCGTCTGGTTTCCAGGATTCGGTAGTCGGCGGTCAGGCCGAGGGGTTGGGAGGCGTAGTAGGCGGCGATGCCCGACCGTCCGACGCTGTACGGGTGCAGCCCCTGGAAGAGCGCGTCCTCGGTGAAGTGGGAGGCGACCTGTTCCGGTTCGTGCTTGTCGACGGCCGCCTTCCACTGGTCGAGGACGTCGCGCAGGATCGCTTGACTGTCTTTTGTACTGTTCATCACGGTTCTCCCCGGTGAGTTGATGGTGGGGGGTCAGTGGCCGGCGCTCATGCCGCCGTCGACGTGGAGGATCTCGCCGGTCACGAATGGCGCGTTCTCCAGGTAGACGACCGCGTCGACGATGTCGCCCACCTCGCCCATCCGCCCGACGGGGTGCAGGTCGGCGAGGAACTGGTGGGTCTCCTCCGCGTGCATAGGGGTGCGGATGGTGCCGGGCGAGACGGCGTTGGCGCGGATGCCGCGGGTGGCGTACTCGATGGCGAGGGACTTGGTGGCGGACTGCAGGCCGCCCTTGGTCAGCGAGGCCAGTACAGACGGGACGTTGGCGTCGGCGTTGTCGACCAGGCTGGTGGTGATGTTGACGATGTGGCCGCCGCCCTGCAAGAGCATCTGCCCGATGGCCAGCTGGGTGAGGTGGAAGAAGCCGGTCAGGTTCACCCCGGTGACGGCGGCGTAGTCGTCGGCGGTGTAGTCGATGAATGGCTTGGCGACAAAGATGCCCGCGTTGTTGACGAGGGTGTCGATGCGGCCGAACCGCTCGATGCCGGCGGTGATGACACGTTCCGCGGTGGCTGGGTCCGCGATGTCGCCCTGGACGGTCACCCCGCCCGCGTCGTCGGCGGGGGCGATCGAGCGCGAGGTGGCGACGACGGCGTAGCCGAGCTTGCGGTAGGCGTCGACCAGGCCGGCACCGATGCCCTGCGAGGCGCCGGTGATGACGGCGACCCTCTGAATTGAATTGCTCATGACAAACCTCCGAAGATGGGGCCGAGCACGGCTCGGTCACGAGTGGGATTCCTCGACCTCGGCTCTGTCCGCCGGTCGACACCTCGACGGTAGGCAGGCCGGCGCGCGAAGGGCAACGGCGCACCGGCCCGACGCCGGGACCGGCTTCCTCCTTGCTGGAAGGCAGGGTCTCCTAACCCAGGTCAGCGCCCTTGTGCCGGTGCGGGTCGCCCTCGGGCCAGACGCCCGGGCCGTGCAGGCCGAGGTCCCCGACGCCGTCGCAGAGTGCGTCGACCACGGCGAGCACCACCGGGCGGACCTCGTCGACGCGCCGCACCAGCGACCACGTCCAGTGGATCTCCGGCGCCGCCACCGGGCGCTGGACCAGGTCGGGCGGCAGCACCGCGGTCTGGCCCTTGGGGCAGTTGACGACCGGGCGTCCGATGCGCCGGACGTGGTCGAAGAACGCCGGGCCGGTGACGCCGCCGTCGGTGATCCGCTCCGCGCAGGCACCCGTGTCTCGGGCCAGCTCCTCGGCGTAGACGTTCCACGACGACCAGGAGGTGGCGTCCTGGTCCAGCAGCACGACGGCGTCCCGGGCGCGCACCGTGCCGGTGCCCGCCTGCGCGGAGACGCTGTAGAGCCGGTCGGCGCCAACCAGCCGAGCGGCGAGACCGTGTCGCTTCAGGTCCTCGGCCCGCACCCAGCACACCGCCAGGCCCAGGCTGCCGTCGGCGACTCGGACGGCCTGGGCGTGCGACGGCGCGACCCAGGCGTCGATATGCACCCGCGCCACCGCGGAGGTGCGGGAAGTCAGGTCGGCGGGCAGCCAGTTGACGTAGCCCAGCCGGACCGGTTCCGAACCGGACAGCCGACCCGCCCGGCGCCGCAGGTCGTCTGCCCGCTCCAGCAGCGCGCGCACATGTGGGAGCAGCGCGGTGCCAGCCGGAGTGAGCGACACCGAACGCCGGTCACGGTCGAACAGATCTACCCCCAGGTCGCGTTCGAGCGCCTTGATCTGCTGGGACAGCGACGGGCCGACGATCAGCAACCGATTGGCGGCCCGGGCGAAGTTGAGCTCCTCGGCGACCGCGACGAAGTACCGCAGTTGACGCAGCTCCACGCCCGCCATGCTATGGGCACTGGGAGGCTGGCACTAGTACTCCAGTAGCGTTTCGCTATGTGGCCTGGTCAGGACGCATCGTGCGGAATGTAGTGGGAGTGGAGAAGGTGTGTGCGCGGCCCTTGGATCGGTTCTGGACGAACAGGGAGCGTTGGACCAGGGTGGAGACCAGGGGCACCACGGGTGCGAAGAGAGCGGGTGGCGGAGACCGTCTATCCCATGACACAGCAAGGAAGCAACCTGCGGGCGCTCCGGCGCCGATTCCGGCTCGCGGGTCCCGGGGGATTCCCCGGTGGCCTGCATGCGAACGCGATCCACGCTGTCAGTTCCAGAGCTTGGGAAGCCGCCCCGACGGCTCTCAGCTCGTGCTCATGGGAGCGGCTGTGACCGACCTGCTGGAGCTGGCTGTGAGGGCGCACGGGGGCCTGGCGCGATGGGAACGGATCTCTCGGTTCAACGCGCTCGTATCAATCACCGGCGCCATCTGGGATCTGAAGGCCCGATCGGGGCTCCTGAGCTGCGTGGCGCTGGAGGGAACGACACGCGACCAAAGCCTGACCATCTCCCCGTTCCCGGTGCCGGGCCGGTACGTGACCTGGGAGCCGTACCGGCAGGCCGTCATGACCAGCGACGGCGCCCTGGTCACCGAGCGGCTCAACCCCGTTGCGTCGTTCGACGGGTTGACCCGCGAGTCGCCCTGGGACGAGCTCCAGGTGGCCTACTTCGCCAGCGAGGCCAACTGGAACTACTTCACAGCCCCGTTCGTGTTCACCCGCCCGGGCTTCTTGGCCGAGGAGATCGACCCCTGCGAGGAGGAGGGGCAGAGCTGGCGTAGCCTGCGGGTCACGTATCCCGACGACATCGTGACCCACACGCGGCGTCAGACCTACCACTTCGACGAGTCGGGGCTGCTGCGCCGCCTCGACTACAGCGTCGACATTCTGGGCGGCGGTGACGCCGTACACTATCCGTCGGACTACCGCGACTTCGACGGGATCCTCGTGCCAACCCGACGCCGTGTCTACGCCCGGGATGGCAGTGGCCGGATCCTCAGGGACCAGGTCGCGGTCGCCATCGACATCACCGACATCACGTTCGGTTAGGACGTTTCCTTTCGCCCGCAGTTGGCCCGCCGGCCATCGGGGTGGGCAATGGATGTGTGGATATGGAGTGTGCAGTACCCACTCAAAGCAAGGCGATCACCACAGCGATGCGCAGGCGGAGCGGCTCACCGGCGCTCCGCCTGCTGAAGATATCCGGGCCTCCGCCGTCCTGTATGACTTTCAGTAGAGCCGCACGATCGATCTGCAGCATGCGGTGCTGCGGGCCGGGACCGACCTCGAGACGTTGTGGGTGCGGTGGCTGGAGCGGACCCTGGCCGACCTCTAGTCACCGGGTCCGTCCGTCAGTTGAAGTGTGCGCCGCCGTCGACCAGGAACGACTGGCCATTGATGAAGGCGGCGTCGTCCGAGAAGAGGAACGCCACCATCGCGGCCATGTCCTCCGGCTTGCCGAGACGGGGGGAACGTACCGATGCCAGGACTTGGTCCCGCCATTCCTCGGTGGTCGACGCCAGGGCTGCGGCCGTGAGGGTGACGCCGGGGGAGAGCAGATTGCAGCGCACCCCGTGCTTCCCGCCGAGACTCGCCGTGTGCCGCGTGAGCCCCAGGAGGCCGCTCTTGGACGCCTGATAGGCGACCTTCGTGGTCCCACCGCCCCAGACCGCGCTCGACATCGTGTTGACGATCGATCCGTTGCCCTGCCTCAGCATGACCGGCAGTGCATGGCGGGTGCCGAGCATGTATCCGGTCAGAGTGATGTCGATCGTCCGCTGCCAGAGGTCCAGCGGCACCGAGGTGACATCGACGTCGCCGCTCATCGTGGCGGGGGACAGGTCGGCCGCTACGTTGTACAACCCGTCCAGACGTCCATAGGTACGTACGGTGAAGTCGATGAGGCCGGCGTACGAATCCTCGTCTCTGATGTCGAACTGCCGGGCCGTGACTTCACCGCCGGTTTTCCGGATCCCTGCTGCGACCTCCTGAGCGGCCGACTCGTTGAGGTCGGCCACGACCACCGACATGCCTTCCTCGGCCAGTCGGACGGCGGTCGCACCACCGATGCCGCCGGGCGCTCCGCCGGCAATGACGGCCACTTTGTCCTTCAGTCCACGCATCTCGCTCTTCCTTAAGGCTTGACGACCATGTCGGTGGTGGCGAGGTGGCGCAGAAAGATCTCGCGTTCCCTCGCCAGCGCGTCACGGAGGGGCAGTTGGCCGCTTTCCCGGATGGACCGGGTGGCGGCGATCAGGGCCGGGCCCGAGTGTCGTACGAACTGCTGCGCCCATTCGATCGTGTGGTCGACGAAGCCCTCGGCCGGAAGTACGGCGTTTAGCCAGCCGATCCGATACGCCTCATCGGCGGTGAAGGGGCGCCCGCTGAGGACCACTTCGGCCGCGATGGCGGATCCGACCAGACGGGACAGCCGGACGGTGCCGCCCGCCCCCGGCATGATTCCGGCCGGCACCTCCGACTGTCGCAGTCGGGCGCGTGGTGAACCGACCCGCATGGTGCAGGCCAGCGCAAGCTCGCTCCCGCCGCCCGACGCGAGTCCGTCGATCGCGGCGATCGTCGGCTGCGGCAGTTCTTCGATCCGGTGGAAGGAGTCGAGGTAGGCGTCGAATCCCGGAGAGTGGATCGCTCCGTCCTGGCCCGGGGTGAACCAGTCCGGGTGCTGCTTCAGGTCACCGTGGTTGACGAAGTACCCGTCGCTGCCGCCGGTGATCACCACGAGCTTCACCCGGTCGGTGTTCCGGGCGAATTCCTCGAACATGCCCCCGAGTTCGGCGAGGGACTCCGGATCGAGGAGGCTGTCCGGCGGCCTGCGGTAGGTCAGCAATGCGATCGGATCGCGGTATTCGCGGGTCCAACTGCTCATTCTGTGTGCATCCTCAAGGACAGGGTGCCGCTGTGGCTGGGCATCACGTCGCGCGGACGTGGCGAGCACAAGCCACAGCGGTCACCGTACGGACTCGGGCGCCGTCACTTGCCCTTGGGGCCCTGCGCCAGTACGTAGTCGATCCACAGCGCCGACGCGCCACCGTGTCGCGACAGCACGTCGGTGAGAGCGCCCCGCTCCGGCGAGGTGATCTCCGGGGTCCACTCGCTGAGCAGCGCGGTCCAGTTGATCGGCCTGGCGCCGGCCATCGTGAGGCGGGTCTTGGCGTCCTCGTGTGCCTCCCGGGTGACGCCGGCCGAGCAGTCGGACACGAAGAACACCTCGTACCCGTCCTTGAGCGCGCCCAGGACGGCCTGAGCGAGACAGACGTCGGTGGACAGACCCGCCATCACGAGCTTCCGGCGCCCGGTGGCCTCCACCGCCGCGCGTACGTCGGGGTGCGACCAGGCGTTGGTGGTCACCCGGTCGATCGGCTTGTGGTCCGGGAAGACCTCGCTGATCTCCTTGAAGATCGGGTCGTCCAGCGGGCCGCCGGTCGCACCGACCGTGGTCAGTACGGTCGGCACGCCCAGGATCTTGGCCGTCTTCGCGAGCCCGGTCACGTTGTTGATCAGCTCGGTCTGCGAGGGCGGGGCGGTCACCATCGCGATGGCCGGCTGGTGGTCGATCAGGACGACGGCGGAGTTCTCGATGGTGAGTTCGTTCTGGTTCTCGGACACGGTGGTCTTCCCTTCAGTTCAGTGGGTACGGCGGCGAATCCGCTGAGAAAGAGTCTTGTGAACGGCAGCGCCGGCCACATCGGTCAAACAACTGTCGATACAGGGCATGCGGGCGACGGTCGGATGACCGATGTGCGGATCGCACCCGGGCCCGAAGCATGGGCCGTGACCATGGGCCGCCCCGTCGGGCGGCCCCGGAGCACGGCATGACGACGAGGGCCCCGGAAAGGCGGACACCATGCCCCCCGGTCTTCCTGGGTAGTTCGCTCGACGACTGCATGGCCCGTACCCCGCTGACCGTCGGCAGCCCGCAGGAGGGCGTTGTCAGGTTCGGCTCGGGCCGTGAGATGATCTTGGTGTAGATCGTTGCGGGGAATGGCTGCGGGTGGAGAGCGGGACGGCACCGTAGTCGTACAGGGGTTACCGGTTTCCGCCCGAGGTGA
>NZ_JBEZKL010000180.1:0-11872 GCF_040704695.1 Streptomyces sp. NPDC048411 | reverse complement strand
CGCCCCGATACGCCCAGTATCGGGGCGAGCCTCCGCCTTGCGATCGCACGCACCGGACGCCGCCAGGCCCGCCCTACGGGCGGACGACGCTACTTTCGAAACACGCCCTAGACCTGAATCCCACTCGCCCTGGCCAACCCCACCGAGGCCGGTCACTGAACGTCACATCCGCAACGAGTCGTCCCTGGGGGAAATCCTCGTGGCCACTGTCACACAGACCCCGAACCCAGCGCACCGCGTCGCTCTTCAGTAACGATCGGCCCATGTTGGCCAGGCCTCGAAGACGTTATGCGGCCAGTGCGCCCAAGACGGGTTCTACCGGAAGGTCGGCAGGTTGCGCGCGACCCACTTGCCGAAGGGGCTGGCCGGGCGGCGGAGGACGTTCTCCACGTCGGAGCTGATCTTCTGCTCGGCTGGCAGCGGGACACCGAGGAGGTCCAGGGTGCCGTCGATGACCTCCTCCGGCATGAATTGCGCCATGTGGGTGTGGGCGTCCTCGCGCGACAGCTCCACGAAGGTCACCTCCTCACCCAGGGCCTCAGAGAGCACCGCGGCCTGCTGGCGCGGACTGACTGCCTCGGGGCCGGTCAGCTCATAAGTACGGCCCGCGTGGCCGTCCTCGCGCAGGGCAGCCGCGGCGACCGCGGCGATGTCCGCCGGGTCGATGGCGGGCAGTGCCACATCACCGAACGGGGCGAAAACCGTGCGCTTCGTGCGGACTGACTCGGCCCAGGCGAAGGCGTTGGAGGCGAAGCCGCCCGGGCGCAGGATGGTGAAGTCCAGTCCTGACGCGCGCACGGCAGCCTCGAACTCGCGCAGGCGGGTGTGTGAGAGGGCCTCGGGGCGGGTGGAGTTGATCTGCGAGGAGAGCAGGACGACCCGATTCACCCCGGCTTCCTTGGCCACGTCCAGCAGCGCGTCAGGGCTCTCGCCCTGGCCGTTGAGTTCGCCGCCCAGAAGGATGAAGAGGGCGCCTGCATCTTCGAGGGCCGGCCGCATGCTCGCGGAGTTCCCGACGTCGGCCTGGGCGTGCCGGACCCCGGCGGGGAGTCCCGTGAGCTGCGGACGTCGCGAGACGGCCATGACCTCCTCGCCCGCCTCGGCCAGCAGCGGCACCAGCGTCCGCCCGATGTTGCCGGTCGCACCCGTCGCTACGATCATTGCAATCCCCGTATCTAAGTTAGTTGACTGACTTACTCGGGTGACGCTAGCACAGCTCCACCGGCGTTTGTCTATAGTTAGTTGGGTGACTGACTCAGCAAAACCGCAGACGCGGGCATCCGGGAAGCGCCGACGGCTCACGACGGCTGCGGCCCGGGTCTTGCACGAGCAGGGCGTCGAACGGACCACCCTCGCTGACATCGCGCGCGCGGCCGACGTCCCTGTCGGGAACGTCTACTACTACTTCAAGACCAAGGACGAACTGGTCGAGGCCGCATTGTCCGAGCATGGCGCACACCTGGACGAACTCACTGGCCGACTGGACCAAGTGCCCGACCCGCGTGACCGCCTCAAGGCCCTGATCAAAGCCTGGGTCGACCAGCGCGACGTCGCCGCCCGCTACGGATGCCCCACCGGCACTCTGGCCGTCGAACTCGACAAGCGTGCCGACGGGAGCCTCGACGCGGAGGCCGGCGCAGTGATCCGGCGGCTGCTGGACTGGGCCGGAGACCAGTTCCGTCTCCTCGGCCTGCCCGATCCGGACGGACTCGCCGTCACCCTCGTCTCCGCCTATCAGGGCATGTCGCTCCTGGCCAACGCCCTGCGCGACCCTGAGATCATGACCCGCGAGGGAGCCCGCCTCCTCAGCTGGCTCGACTCCCTGAAGGCTCCCGGCCAGACCCCCTGACCCGGCGACCGAGCATTGGTCAGGCTCACGTGCCCGTATGCTCCCTGGCCGGTTCCCGGTCGTCCGGCTCCTCCGGACTACGAGGGCCGGGCATATGGGCTGCGTCGAGGACCAGGCGGGCAGCCATGTCGAGGGTCACCTCACCGTACGGGCGCACATGGGACCAGAACAGCGGGGTCAGGCCGCGCCGGTCGGCGGGCGTGAGGAGGTCGGCCCACCCCGGCTCGCTGAGGATGTCCTGGAGCATCAGGGTGTTCACCTAGACCAGGGCGGATGGGAGGTTGCGCAGACACAGGACGAACATCTCCTGCTCTTCGTGCCGGTTCGAGGCAATCTCCCTGCCCTTGCCATACGCGATCACTGCGGTCGAGCCCTGACCCCACAACTCGGTGCTGCGGGCCGCGAAAGTGGCGTTCATGATCTAGATGGCGATGGCGATGGCGATGGCGATGGCGCGGGCGGCCTCCACGGACAGGTACCGGCGGCGCACGTAGCGCAGTTCGTCCTCGGTGTGGCCGTGGCCGCCGGAGGCGACGGCCTTGATCCCGGTGTTCGTGCCGTAGGCGTAGATCACCAGGAGTGGGCGTTCGGCCAAGACCTCCGCCGAGAGGCTGCCGCCGCCGCAGACGGAGGTGACCGCGTTCAGGAGCCGGTACGCAGCACCGCTTCCTTGAGCACGTCGATCAGCGGCACGATTCCCCGCCGCCGCTGTACCTCGGCCTTGATCCTGCGCAGGTTGCGCGGCTCGGGCCGGGCCTCCGCCGGCATCAGCCGGATCGCGCCGGACTTGCGCTCGGCGATGTCCAACCACGCCATCGTGGGCAACCGGTCATTCAGCAGCGTCAGTTCGGTGGTCATCTGCTCGCGCAGCTCGTCGATGAAGACCTGCACGTCCAGCAGCTTGATCAGCCCGCGCCGGTAGTGGTTGGTGTACGACGCCTTCAGCGTCGTCTGCACAGTGCGCCGGTACACCGGGTCGCGGGTCTTGAACTCGTGCACCAGCTCCCGCAGCGTCTGCTCGCCGCCGGAAATCGCCGGGTAGACGACCTCGCGGACCGTGCCTCCCGGGTCACCCAGGGGTGCCTCGGACGACTGCAACCGATGCCCTGGGCGTACGCGGACGATTCCGTCCACGTACCCGGCCACGTCGTCGACCACGCACGTCATTCGCGGGCACGTCACATTCCGCCGGGCTGTCTCGTCTGAGATGTGGGGCAACTCGCATGGACCTCCTCGGACGGGATCAGCCGTCCTCGTGCCGAGGATGTGGGAGAGAGAGGAGAGGTGCGCCTCGCATGAGTGCACAGGAATCGACCGCCAAGGTCGGCAACGGAGCAGAGCCTGCCGGCATATCCGTCCGGGACAGCAAGGGCGTGCGCATCGCCGACGCGCTCGACGAGAGATTGGGGATCTACCGGCTCGGCGGAAAGTACATCCGGAAGGTTTTTCCGGACCACTGGTCCTTCATGCTGGGTGAGGTCGCGCTCTACAGCTTCATCACGCTGCTGTTGACCGGCGTCTACCTGACGTTGTTCTTCCATCCCAGCGCACAGGAGGTCGTCTACGACGGCTCCCACGTGCCACTGCAGGGTGTTCACATGTCGCAGGCGTACGCCTCGACGCTGGACATCAGCTTCGACGTCCGCGGCGGATTGTTGATCCGTCAGGTCCATCACTGGGCGGCGCTGATCTTCATCGCGGCCTTGTTCGTGCACATGTTCCGACACTTCTTCACCGGATCGTTCCGCAAACCGCGCGAGATCAACTGGCTCTTCGGGTTCCTCCTGCTGGTGCTGGCGATGCTCAACGGCTTCGCCGGGTACTCACTCCCCGACGACCTGCTCTCCGGCACCGGTCTGCGCATCGCTGACGGCGTTGTCCTTGCGATCCCCGTGGTCGGGACCTATCTCCAATTCTTCTTCTTCGGCGGGCAGTTCCCGGGCGACGACGCCATCCCGCGGCTGTTCACCGTGCACGTCCTGCTGGTGCCCGCCCTCATGGTCGGTCTGGTGACAGTCCACCTCATCTACGTCTTCTACCACAAGCACACGCAGTTCCCCGGACCTGGGCGCACCGAACGCAACGTCGTCGGCCAGCCGCTCATGCCGGTCTACGTCGCCAAGGCCGGCGGCTTCTTCTTCCTCATCTTCGGCACCACCGCTGTGCTCGGCGGCCTGGCCCAGATCAACCCGATCTGGTCGTACGGGCCGTACAGACCGGAGCGGGTCGCCGCGGGATCCCAACCCGACTGGTACCTCGGGTTCCTGGAGGGATCCCTGCGCATCATGCCCGACTGGGAATGGACCGCCTTCGGCCACACCATCAGCTTCAGTCTCCTGATCCCCGCCGTGATCGTCCCGGGCATCTTGTTCACCCTGCTCGGTGCGTACCCGTGGATCGAGGCGTGGATCACCGGCGACACACGCGAACACCATCTCCTGGACAGGCCGCGGAACATGCCGGTCCGCACCGGACTCGGGGCCGCCTGGATCGCGGCCTACGGCGTGCTGTGGGCGTGCGGCGGCAACGACATCCTCGCCACCCACCTCCACCTGTCGATCAACACGATCACCTGGGCGGGACGCGTCGCCTTCTTCATCGCTCCGGTACTCGCCTACATGGTCACCGTGCGCTGGTGCAAAGGCTTGCAACTCCGCGACCGTGACAAGGTCCTCCACGGTCGAGAAACCGGCATCATCAAGAAACTCCCGAGCGGCGGGTTCGTCGAACGCCACGAACCCCTGGACCCCGCGGCGCGCCACACCCTGACCGCCCACGAGCAGTACGAGCCCCTCGAACTCCCACCGCCCGTGGACGACAACGGCGTCACCCGCAAAGCCACCCCCGGACAGCGGCTGCGTGTCCGCCTGTCCCGCTGGTACTTCGCCGACCAGATCCGCAAGCCGACCGCTGCACAGGCCCTGGTCGGCGCCCCGTCTCTGGACCACCGCGGCGAGACCTCCGCCGAACACCGGCCGCACGCATGAGACCCGACCCGAGAGGCCTCGACATACGCTCGACCGCGCCCAGGGGTCCACTCGACGACGGTCCTGCCCGTGATCCGCGGATCGACCTCCTGCTGGTCCACGCCGTCCACGGCGCCCTGCGCAGAGACCTGTGCCGGCTCGTCACCTGGTCGCGTACCTGCGTTCCGGTCGCCACCTTGGGCTGGATCGACTTCCTGCGCTACCTCACCACCTACCTCGACGCCGACGCCGACGTGCTGCGGCAGGTCCTGCTCGGCAGGAACCTTTCCGGTCCCGGCCCCGAGCGCACTGCGGCCGAGATGGCACAGGCACGTCGCCGTGTCACCCTCCTCGCGGCGACCGTCGACGACTGTCTGACCGGCCGCGGGCCCGGGAGCCGTACGGCCGAGTACATGACCCGGCTGGACGCCGAACTGACGGCATACCTCGACTACGAGCAGTCGGTCGTCCTGCCGCTTGTCGCGACCTGCATCACCACCAGTGAATGGGCGGACTTCGACGCCGCCCAACGCCACCCCCTCGGACTCAGAAGCGGAGTGGCACTGTGCGCCTGGCTCATCGATGACACCCCGCCCGACCGACAGTTGGCGATCCGCCGGCTGTTCCCGCCCGCTGTCCGGCTCGCCCACCGGTGGTTCGGAGCCCGCCACACACGTCGGATCCGCTGGGGCGAACCGGTACCGGTCACAAGCTCACAGCTCGGGCACGCAAGACGCCGGGTTCGCTGAGCGGAGGGCCGCGGCGCCGCGCCCTTGCCGACGTCGTACGGCGTGGGCGCGGCGGGCGGAACCGAGCCGACCCGTGCCCGGGAGACCCGGGAGCGGGACCTCGCGGATGCCGCATCCGAGGCCGCGGACGGACGTAGCGCTCGCACGCCTACAGGACCTGGGGCACGGCCGCGGGGCGAATTGGCCGTGTCAGCTGTTTCCAGTGGTCAGTGATCCTGGCTGTTGAGCGTCTGCTGTACGCGGTCCGCCAGTTCGGCCTGATCGATACCGGCCAAGGCGAGAGCGCGTGGCACGGTGCCGATTTGAGCCTGCAGGATCCCGAGTAGCAGATGCGCTGACCGCAGGTCCTTCTTGCGGGGAGGCGAAGCCCCGCTCTCGTCGCTGTAACCGCCAGTGACCCAGAGGGCTGATCGCGGGTGTCAGCGCAGTGCGACCTCGCCTGCGTGGACGGTACCCATCACGCGCTCGACAGTCTCCTGGACTTCGCCGACCGGAGCCGCGTAGCCGATAGCAGCGCGCGCGGCATCCTCCCCGAGCATCCGGGTGATCACCCACGCGGCAAGGTACTGCGAGGCCAGGCAGCCGCCCGCCGTGGCGATGTTCCCCTCGGCGTAGAACGGCGCGTCCAGCACAGTGACGTCGCAAGCCTCGACATATGGCCGGCTCGTCATATCCGTGCAGGCCGGCATCCTGCCCAGCAACCCGAGCCGTGCGAGCACCAGCGCGCCGGAGCACTGCGAACCGATCAGCTGCCGCGACGGGTCGAGCGGCAGCATGGCGAGCATCCGGTCATCGGCGACCACGTCGCGCGTCTTCACCCCGCTGCCGATCAGCACGACGTCGGCCTCGGTGACGAACTCCATCGGACGCTGCCCGGTCACCTCGACTCCGTTCATCGACGTGACCACGGGCACAGGTGTCGTGATGAAGGCTTCCAGACCGTCTTTGCGGCACCGGTTGATCAGCGCTGAGGCGATGAAACTGTCGAGCTCGTTGAACCCGTCGAAGGTGACCACGGCTACCTGCATCACAACTCCCTGAGTATGGCGTCCGGGCATCCAGCCTCTCAGGTGCGCCGACCCCGGGTAAGTGCCAATCGGCGGCCAATGGCGTGCCTGCGCCCGCTCTCGCAGTTTCATGCCTTCAGCACCGACCTCGTCCACAGCCAACCGCTTGCTGAACGCCCCGAGCCGAACCGCCAGGCCAGCACGCCCCCGAGCCCAATCGTGCTCGTCTTCGTAAGCGCGGATCTCCTTCGCAGCGTTCGAGTTCCAGGCGGACGAGGAGACCGCCTGGCGAGATACAGGTGGACAGTGATCTCAGGTACGTCGGGGCTCCTGGTGATGGGGACGAACGCGATCGTGGCTACAAGGGACTTGCTGCCTGAAAGGGAGAACGCAGCTCCTCCCGCCCCAAGGTCCGAGCCTCCCATTGAGTACGCCTTCGCACGGATGACGTCCCGACACAGCGCATACACGGAACCAGAGCCGCGATCGTGGCGAGGCAGGGCACGGCGGCCTTCCGCGTAGTCCCGTGGCTGCGGGCAGGCGGCGTCGGCGTGAACACGGCCAGCCACAACGTGAAGGCGCCAATTCGGGGTTTGAGGAAGAGCGGGGTGCGCCGCGGCGTCAGCTCCTACGTGCTGCACGCCTACGGCGAGTTGCAGCCGATTGCCTGGGCCGGGATGAGCGCCCAGGCGTGCCGTGGGGCGGGTGATGTGGAGGAGGTGTGTGTGGCGGTTGACATGCGATCCTTTGTATACGCAGTGCGTGTTAGCCTGCCCGCGGTCACGATCGAATGCGTACGGGGGAGGCGCGGTGGGCCTCGACGGCTACCAGATCAAGGCAGGTATGACCGGCCAAGCCCGGCAACTCGACGATGCCGGAACGGACATGGACGGCGTCAGCTCGGCCGTCAAGTCCCGCACGACCTACTCGTACGACGATGTCGGCGGCAATGACGCCGCGTCGGCGCTGAACGCATTCGTCAAGGCGTGGGAGGCCGAGGCCAAGACGCTGGCGTCGGCGTTGCACGAGCTCGGTGGCAAGGTGCAGTTGGCCAAGCAGACCTACCATGGGTTCCCTGGGACGAGATTCAAGGGATCGCCGTCGAGCGCCACCGCGGCGGGCGCAGGCTAGTCATCCTCGAAGCGAGCAGTCGCCGAACGCCATTGCCAGTACCGCGTGTCGGACGCGTGCTCTGGGGCTCGGAGTTCGAAGCCAAGATCCAAACACTACGTCACTGGTGGCGCACCCACACGGAGATTGGCACGACCCCGACCGAAGCGGCGCTCCAACCCTCGGACCAGCCACCGCTCCTTCCCTACCGCGGACCGCGTCTGTGGCAGAAGGGAGTGTTGGCCCTGGCCTGCATCGTCCTCGGCTACGAGATCTTCCTGTCAGTTCTAGTCGGAGCTCTGTTCCTCACCGCCGGTCAGTGAGAAAACCTCACTGACCGGCTTCGTATGCTGCCCGGTACTGCGGTGCCTCAGGGTCGATCCCGTCTTCCGCCCCTATCTGGAAGCTCCCGAATTGATCGGGGTCCGGGAAATTCCGCACGCCGTGCGCGCGCATGCACGCGGAATAGGTGGCCGGATCATTCACCGGCCGCCCCTTCGATGATGTCTCGCCAGTAGGTCTGTTCGGCGATCCGGGCTTGCCGGACGAACCACTGGAGCAGCCGTTCACCACGAGAACGACACCCAGCACAACAAGGAAAAACAGGCGGTCGGGCAGGGTTCCATTGCGGGCGATGAGCCGTTCGTGCCGGGCGACTTCCTCGCGGCCGTCGTAGACCACGAGCTCGGATGCGTGGAGCATGACGCGGACGGTGCGTCCGATCAGCCGGACCGGGACCGAGTAGCGGTTCATCCGGACACAGATCTGTTCTCTGAACTTGGCGGCGAAGGGGCCCGGTGAGCTCAGCCGTTGTTCTTGATGCCGTTGCGGCCGAAGGTGCTCTTGTAGAAGTCCCAGGTGGCCTGCGCGCCGTAGGCGGCGTCCGCGGCCGCCGTCTGGTCCGTGCTGGAGCTGGAGGCCGTTCCGGTGCCGAACACGTCGGTGGTGTTGGTGACCAGCGTGCCGGTGCCGGAGGTGCCGCGGGCGAGGTTGTACGTCTTGTGGCCGCCTCGCGTGGTGTCGTACAGCTGGTACGTCGAGCCCGACAGGTACGAGCCGACGGTGACCGTGCCGGAGTAGAGGGTCTTGCCGGTGCCGGTCTCGATGCCCTGGTACTCGTGGAGCTTCTTGCCGGTGGCGGCGTCGGGGCGACCGCACGAATGGGGGGCCGTGCGGAAGATGTGAGTTGCGGTGCGGGTGATCCGTGCGGTGGAAGCGTGGCATCAAGGTCGCGTACATGTCAGAACCCTGAGGTGATGTTGGCCGAAAGTCGTCTGCCTGATCGGTGTTTCGGCGCAATGAACGGGCGCCGTTCCGGATGCGCAATCTCCGGAACGGCGCCCTGTCCTCGAGGTTCGAGTGACCTAGCGGAGGGTTTTACGGGAAGGTCAACTTCCAGCCATCGATGTACCCGGTGTCACCGGCGTACATGTCCTGGACCTTCAGCTGCCAGGTGCCGTTGGCCGGGGCGGAGGACGCGTTGACCGAGTAGGTCTGGTGCACGTCGGCCGCCGAGTCGGAGATGCTGTTGTTCTTCAAGCGGTACGACGTCCCGTTCGGGGCGACCAGGTCGATCCGGAGGTCACCTCGCCAGGTGTGCACGATGTCGACCGTGACCTGAAGGTTCGACGGGGCGTTGCCGCTCACCCCGGAGACGGTGACCGGCGAGGTGACCGCCGGGCCGGCGTCCGGGATCGACACGTTGGACTGGTTCTCGAACACGGTGCCGCCGGGGTTGCCGCCGCCACCGGAGCGCGAGCCGACCGCGACCGCCGCCCAGGCGTCCATCACCGCGTTGTACTCGGGGCTGGAGGTGCCGTACAGCTCACCCGCCGCCGCGAGCGTGCCGGTGCGGGCCGCGGCGTAGTTGGTGGAGGCGGTCCACTTGGTGGTCAGCGCCCGGTACCAGATCTGCAGCGCCTTGGCCCGGCCGATGCCGGTGACCGGAAGCCCGTCCACCGTGGGCGAGTCGTAGCTGACGCCGTCGATGACCTTGGCGCCGCTGCCCTCGCTGAGCAGGTAGAAGAAGTGGTTGGCGATACCGGACGAGTAGTGCACGTCCTTGTTTCCGGCGGTGGAGGTCCAGTAGTCGAGGGAGGCGCCGTCCTTGCTGGGCTTGTCCATGTAGCGCAGCGGGGTGCCGTTGCCGTTGATGTTGATCTTCTCGCCGATGAGGTAGTCACCGGGGTCCGAGGCGTTGTTGGCGTAGAACTCCACGCCGGTGCCGAAGATGTCGGACGTGGCCTCGTTCAACCCGCCGGACTCGCCGCTGTAGGTGAGGTTCGCGGTGGCGGAGGTGACACCGTGGCTCATCTCGTGGCCGGCGACGTCCATCGAGGTCAGCGGGTTGTTGTTGGCCGAGCCGTCGCCGTAGGTCATGCAGAAGCAGCTGTCGTCCCAGAAGGCGTTGACGTAGTTGTTGCCGTAGTGGGTGCGGGAGTAGGCGCCCACGCCGTCATTGCGGATGCCGCTGCGACCGAAGGTGTTCTTGTAGAAGTCCCAGGTCTCGGCGGCGCCGTAGTGCGCGTCCGCGCCCGCGGTGGCGGCGTTCGTGTTGGTGCCGTCGCCCCAGGTGTCGTTCGTCTGCGAGAACAGCGTGCCGGTTCCGGACGAGCCGTGGTTGAGGTTGTACGTCTTGTGGCCGCCGCGCGCGCCGTCGGTCATCGTGTACGTCGACCCCGACTGCGTGGTGGTCAGGGGGACCTGCCCGCTGTACCGGGTGTTGCCGGTGCCGGTCTGGATGCCCTGGTAGCGGTAGAGCTCCTTGCCGGTGGAGGCGTCGGTGATGACATGCAGCTGGTTGGGGGTGCCGTCGTCCTGGAGGCCGCCGACCACCGTCTCGTACGCGAGAACCGGCGTGCCGCTCGCCGCCCAGATCACCTTGCGGGGGGCGCCGTCGGCATCGGTCCGCGTCGAACCCGCGTCCTTGGCGGCGGCCAGCGCCTGCTGTTCCGCCTTCGAGGCGGCGATCGAGGGTGTGAGCGAGGCAACCTTGATGGTGGCCTTGGAGCCCCTGATGACCTGCTTGGTCTTCCCGGCCGAAGTAGTGTCGACGATCATGTCGCCGCCGAGGACGGGGAGTCCGGCGTACGTGCGCTCGTAGCGCGTGTGGACGGTCCCGTCGCCGTCCTTGACGACGTCCTTGACGACCAGCTTCTCCTGCGCGCCGAGGCCGATGTCGCGGGCGGTGTCGGCCTTCGCCGCGTCGGCGGTGCGGATCAGTTCGGCGCGCTGCGAGGGGGAGAGCTTCACGGCCGTGTGGGCGGGGTTGATCTTCGACGGGGCGGGCCCGGCCGGGGCGGCGCTCGCGGTGCCCGCCTGGACGGCGGCGGCCAGCAGGGCGGAGACGCCGACGAGGGCGACCACCGCGGCACGACGGGAGGGGGCGTGGGCGGTGGGTCTGCGAGAGGAACTGCGTCTCAACACTGTCTCCTTCTGCGTGGCCGCGGATCGCGCGGCCAAGGGGGGCCGGACGGCGGGTGACCGTCCGGGCAGAACAAGGCGGAACGCGGAACCAGGTGCACGAAGGTGATGAGCCACGACACAGCGGTGGCACAGCGGGGCTGCTGTGGAGTGACCTTGGGAAGCCTGACAGGAGAACGCGTGAACTGTCAGGTGCGCATCAAGAACTTGGCTGGAATCGGTCGTTGGCCGGATGGTCATGTTCGCTGTACGAACCGTTCACCGAAGTGGGTCGGCGCCGCCGGTCCGTCATCCGTGCCACGAGCGCCACAGCGCCGCGTCCGCCCCGTCCGCCGCCACCAGGTTGTCGTGCGGCCCGACCTCGGTCAGTCGGCCGTCCTCCATCACCGCCACACGGTCAGCGTCGTGCGCGGTGTGCAGGCGGTGCGCGATGGCGATGACGGTACGGCCCTCCAGCACGGCGGTCAGTGCGCGTTCGGTGCGGCGGGCGGTAGTCGGGTCGAGGAGGGCCGTCGCCTCGTCGAGGATCAGGGTGTGCGGATCGGCCAGAACCATCCGGGCCAGGGCCAGTTGCTGGGCCTGGGAGCCGTCCGTACGGTGGCCGCCCTCGCCCAGCGCGGTGTCCAGACCCTCGGGCAGCTCGCGCACCCAGTCGTCGGCGCCGACGGCGGTGAGGGCCGCCCACGGCTCCTCGTCCGTGGCGGACGGCTCGGCGACCCACAGATTGTCCCGCCCAGGGGCCCGGCGGCGCGGGCCGGACGCGACAAT